>CAZPJF010000226.1:0-6016 GCA_964586095.1 uncultured Gemmatimonas sp.
CTCATCCCCGGCGGCTGCGGCACCAAGGAGCTCGCCTTCCGCTTCACCAAGGCGCTCGAGCCGTACGCCGAGGCCGACCCCTTCGAGGGCATCAAGCGCGCGTTCCAGCTCATCGCGCTCGCACAGACGAGCACCTCCGCGCACGAGGCGCGCCACATGGGCTTCCTGCGGCCGGTGGCCGACCGCATCTCGATGAACCGCGACACGCTCCTCGCCGATGCGAAGGCGCGCGTGCTCGACCTCGCCCCCGACTACGTCGCGCCGCTGCCGCGCCGCATGACGGCGCTCGGCAAGGCCGGCGTCGCGAACCTCGCGTACGCGCTCTGGTCGTTCCAGGAGGCCGGACAGGCCTCGGCGCACGACGTGCGCATCGGCACCGAGATCGCCCGGGTCCTCTGCGGCGGCGACGGCCCCGCCCGCGAGGTCACCGAGCAGGACCTCCTCGACCTCGAGCGCGACGCCTTCCTGCGGCTCCTCGGCACCACGGAGACGCAGGCGCGCATCGAGCACATGCTCAAGACCGGCCAGCCGCTGAGGAACTGACCATGACCACCGAAGTCGTGATCGTCGCGGCGGCCCGCAGCGCGGTGGCCCGCGGCAAGAAGGACGGCGCGCTCGCGTCCGTGCACCCGATCGACCTCTCCGCCGCGGTGATGCGCGCGGTCGTGCAGCGCGCCGGGCTCGATCCCGCGCGCATCGACGATGTGGTGTGGGGATGCGCCATGCCCGAGGCCGCGCAGGGCCTCAACCACGCGCGGCTCGCCGTGCTGCGCGCGGGATTCCCGGTCGAGGTCTCGGCCATGACGGTCAACCGCTTCTGCTCCAGCGGGCTGCAGACCATCGCCCTCGGCGCGCAGGCGATCCTGAGCGGGATGAACGACGTCGTCCTCGCCGGTGGCGTCGAGATGATGAGCGCGGTGCCGATGTCGGGCTTCCACACGCGGCTGCATCCCGAGATGACCGAGGCCAACATCGGCATGGGCTTCACCGCCGAGCGCGTGGCGAAGCGCTGGGGCATCACGCGCGAGATGCAGGACGCGTTCGCGCTCCGCTCGCAGCAGAAGGCCGCCGCCGCGCAGGCGGCGGGGCGCTTCGACCGCGAGATCGTGCCGATCCCGGTGGAACGCGTGCAGTGGCAGGGCGCCGAGAAGCGCGTGGAGACCGTCGAGTTCAAGGCCGACGAGATGGTGCGCGCCGCGACGACGCTCGAGGGGCTCGCGAAGCTCCCGCCCGCGTTCAAGCCGGGCGGCACGGTGACCGCGGGGAACGCGTCGCCGCTGAGCGATGGCGCGGCGGGCGTGCTCCTCATGTCGCGCGCGAAGGCCGACGAGCTCGGCCTCGAGCCGATCGCCCGCTTCGTGACCTTCGCGACCGCGGGGGTCGAGCCCGACGTGATGGGCATCGGGCCGGTGAAGGCCGTGCCCAAGGCGCTCGCGAAGGCCGGACGGTCCCTCGGCGACGTGGAACTCATCGAGTTCAATGAAGCGTTCGCTGCGCAGGCGCTCGCGGTGATCCAGGACCTCGGGATGGACCTCGAGCGCACCAACGTGAACGGCGGCGCCATCGCACTCGGGCATCCCCTGGGGGCCTCCGGCGCCAAGCTCACGGTCCAGCTCTTGCACGAGTTGGGGCGTCGCGGGGGCGGTCTGGGGATGGTCACGATGTGCATCGGCGGCGGGATGGGTGCCGCAGGGCTCTTCGAGGTCTATCCCGTTTGATCGCTTGGATCTAGCGGACCCCGCCTGAACGGGTGGGGCCGGCTACCCGCTGGGGATTAATCCCTTGCACCTTTTGGTGCAAGCTTCCACTCTGCGTGGCAGACGCCTCACCGGAGACCCAACGGATGGCCACCATGACGCAGCCCTATTCGCAGGCCGAGCGCGCGACGGCGATGTCGCGCGCCGAGCGCATCGATGCGATCGAAGCCGAGATCCGCGCCCGCACGCCGCGCCCGTCGGCGCGGCTGCACATCTCGCTCTCCAATCCGCCCATCCGCACGGTCTACCAGACGCAGATGCGGATCAGCGGCAACCGCGATGACGTGCTCGATTTCACCGCCGCGCTGTACGACGAGGTGAAGGGGATGGTGCGGCCCGACGGGACGCTGCCGCTCGCAGTGCAGGCGATCGAGAGCGAATCTAGCGAGCACATCCAGCTGCTGCTCGTGCGGGACCTGTACGAGGGCTGAGCGGCGAGCTGGCGACGGTGGGCGGTGCGGTGACGGATGCGGGGGTGAGCGACTGGCTCACCCCCGCATCGTCGTTCACGGCTCCTCTCCCTCGGCCCGGCTCCCGCCGCTCACGGCTCACATCGCGCCGTTGCAGATTCCCGGCATCCCGCCGCCCGGCCCGTCCGCCGCGTCGGACGCCTCCGCCTCCCGCCCCGCCATGCGCCGACCCTCCCTCGCCGGTCCGCTCGCCGCGCTCATCACCGCCTCCGTCGTCCTGACGCCCGGGGCACCACGCGCCGCCGGCGCGCAGTCCCACCTCGAGGCCCGCAACCGCTGGGCCCGCCTCTGCGAGATCCGCCGCGAGAAGTTCGACCGCATCCTCCCCGAGGCGATGCGCGAGAACGGCATCGACATGTGGATCATCCCCATGCGCGAGGGGCACCCCGACCCGCTCCTGCCCCTCCTCGGCGGCGGCTACGTCGGCACCCGCGCGTTCATCATCTTCACCGACCGTGGCGGCGACCGCATCGAGCGCGTCGCGGTCGACGTCACGGACCACCACCGCGCGTCCTGCGGCGACTACGACCGCACCCCGATGAACTTCGACCTCGCCGCCTTCGTCTGGGAGCGGAACCCGCGCCGCATCGGCGTGAACACCTCGCGCGAGATGGGGATGGCCGACGGGCTCACGCAGACGCTGCACGCGGAGCTCCTCGCCACGCTCGGACCCACGCTCGCCTCGCGCGTGGTGTCGGCCGAGAAGCTCGTGTCGGACTTCTCGTCGCGCCGCGTCGCGAGCGAGCTCGTCGTGTTCGGCGACGCCGCCGAGCTCGGCCGGCAGCTCGCCGAGCGCGCGCTCTCCAACGAGGTCATCACGCCCGGCGTCACCACCCTCGCCGACGTCGCCTGGTGGATCGAGGAGCAGCAGCTCCGCCTCGGGCTCGGCTCCTCCTTCGGCGTGCCGAGCATCTACATCACGGGCCCGAACGGGATCGAGGCGACCTCGAACGGCCGCATCATCCAGCGCGGCGACCTCATCATGATCGATTTCGGGGTCGGCTACCTGAACACGTGGACCGACCAGAAGCGGATCGCGTACGTGCTCAAGCCGGGGGAGACGGCCCTCCCGGCCGGCTACCAGCGGGCGTTCGACGAGGCGGTGAAGGTGCGCGAGGTGATGCGGCGGACCGCGAAGGCGGGGAAGAGCGCGCAGGCGATGATGGACGAAGTGAACGCCGCGATCGCGGCCACGGGCGTGCTCCCCATGCGCGGCTTCAACCAGGTGCGCGACGACCAGTCGGTCGAGTTCATCACCGGCGCCCACTCGGTGGGCGACTGGGGTCATGGCATCGGCCCGTCGATGGCCTGGTTCAACCCGGGGCGGCTCGCGTTCGAGATCCGGCCGTCGAACCTCTTCTCGATCGAGCTCTTCGTGTACACGCCGGTGCCGGAGTGGGGCGGCCGCAAGCTGCGCATCCCGCTCGAGGACGATGCCGTGATCACGGGGCGCGGCGTGGAGTGGCTCTCGCCCATCAACCACCGCATCCAGCTGGTGCGCTGATCGCGGCCGGAGGCGGCCCGCGCCGCGGGCCGCCTCGGCCTATCGACAGGGTCCGGCGAGGCGCGCGGTGTGCAGGACCGCCAGCGCGCCCTCGAACTCGCTGCGCTCGGTGGGCAAGTCGCGCGGGACCTCCCAGGCGCGCCGGTCCCGGCGCAGCCGCACGCGCTGCGCGCCCTCCAGCCGTGGGAACGCCAGCTCCCACCAGCCGGCCGACGCGCCGCGCCGCATCCGCTGCGGCGCCCACCCGGTGGGATCCCCGTCGAGCTCGACCACGCGCGCGCCCGGCGCGTGCACGCGCAGCACCGACCGGCCCGACTCGGCCTCGTCGCAGAGTTCGAGCAGCGGCGCGACGGCGAGTCGCGCGTCGCCGGAACCACGCCGCCACCGGACGCCCAGGCTCGCGTGGGGACCCGGGGCCTCGCCGCCGTGCGAGCGGTTGCCGAACATGAGGAGGGCAGTGCTGCGCGACGTCAGCGGACGCTGGAGTTCCAGCGTCGCCTCCAGGCGCGCCGCCGGCTGACCCGGCGCGCGCGCGAAGGCGAGTCGTTGCCAGGCGCGCAGGTCCCACGCGACGCCCGCCCAGTCCGTGCCGACGGCCGCCGTGGCGACCGCGAAGCTCGCCGTTCTCCGCGCGAGCGCGTCTCTCTCGCTCGGGCGCAGCGAGTCGGGTGGGGTTCCCGACCCGAGTCTCGTGGTGTCGGTCCAGTCGCCGCGCCCGCGGCCGACGAGGAGCTCGAGCGTGCCGTTCCAGCGCCATGCGCCATCGCGAAGTCCGCTCGCGATGGATGTCGCGACCCGTCCACCCTCGACCCCGCCACCCACCCGGCGGTAGCCGACCTCCGCGGAGGCGCGCACCGATCCGACCGGCGCCTGCAGCGCCGCGGCGAGGTCGAGCACCTGGAGCGGTGCGGCGCGCGTCCCCATGTCGCGCAGGTGCGTCGCGGCCGCCGCCCAGTCGGCGCGGCCCCAGCGACGCGCGCCGGTGCCGAGGTCGACCCGCAACGGGAGTCCCGCCGGGCGCAGTGCGTCCGGCAGGCCCCGCAACGGCGCCTGTCCACGCACCTCGGCGCTCACGAGCGGGGGCGCGGTGAGGAGGTCGCGGTGCAGCGGATAGGCGAGCACCCCGACCGACTGCGCCGGGAGTGCGCCCGCAGCGGCTGCGACGAGCTGGACTGCGCCGGCAGCGGCTGCGGCGAGGCGGAGCGGGCGGCACGGCATCAGGGCACCCTCCGACTCGCGGGTCCTGCGCCTGCCGACGGCGCCGGCGGCGCGGACGGCAGGCGGTCGACGAACCGCGAGAGCGCGCGCTTGGCGGCGTCGGGATCGAGCGGACGCGCCCCGCTCGCCACGGCCTCGCGCATCGCGAGCAGCGTGCCGTCGTCCACCCCGAGCGGCAGCACGCGGGTCATCGCGCCGTCGATCACCGGCACGGGCACCCCGCGCGCGACGAGGTCGGTCCAGACGGCGATCGACGTGGTGGCCGTCCCGGCGGCGCGGTGCTCACGCACGCGAGCGAGGGCGTCGCGCGGCACACCGGCCCGGAGTGCCGCCGCACCGGCCTCGAGCTCCTCGGCCGATGACTTGGCCCCCAGCACGACGCGCGCGTCGGTGAGGGCCTGCACCCCGGCGCGCACGACCGCGACGATGCGACCGTCCGGTACGCCGCGCGCGACGCCCTCGCGGACCTTGCTGTGCAGCTGCTGGGTGGGCAGCCCGGCGGCGCGGGCCTCGTCGATCAGGCGCTGGAGCTCCACGCGCGCCTCGCGATCGACCCCGGCGAGGGCGTCCTGTGCATGCAACGGCGCGGCGCAGGCGAGGACGGCCAGCGCGGCGGCGGCGAGCGGGCGGTGCAGGCGGTCCATCACATCCCCCGAGGCACGATGACGATGTTGAGGGCGCCGAAGTCGGAGGCATCCGACTGCGGGGCCAGTGGATCGATGGTCCATCGCGTCCCGTCGACCACGAACGCGTAGGCATGGCGGCCGGGCGGCAACCGCAGCTCCGCGCGCCAGACGCCCGCGCGGGCGTCCTGCTGCATCAGGTCGCGATCGCGCGACCACGCATTGAAGTCCCCCACCAGCGCGACCTCCCGTGCGGTCGGCTCGTGCAGCTCGATCCGCACCGACGTCGCCGTGAGCTCGTGGCCGGCGCGTCCCGGACGCACCGCCGTGCGCACCCCGAGCGCGACCAGCGCGACGGCGGCCGCGAGGCCCGCCGCGCGCGACGCGGCCGCGCGCCACCCACCCGGCACGAGGAGGCGCAGCCCCGTCCGCTGCCGCGCGACC
>CAZPJF010000227.1:0-5983 GCA_964586095.1 uncultured Gemmatimonas sp.
GATCTCGGAGACGATGTCGTCCATGTCGGAGAAGTCGGCCTTCGAGGCCTTCGCCCGCATGGAGGAGAAGATCACGAGCAACGAGCGCATGATCAAAGCGAGCTCCGAGATCGACGAGGAGTTCTCGGGCGACCGCCTCGCGCACGACTTCAAGCGGCTCGAGAAGACGGCCGGCGCCGCGAGCGCCGACCAGCAGCTGCTCGCGCTCAAGCAGAAGATGGGGCTCCTCGGCCCCGGGGCCACGGCGGCGCCCAAGCGCATCGGGGCCGGCGAGGAGGTCGTGGACGCGCACGTCGAGGACAAGGGAAAGTCCTGAGTGCATCCTGATCGACGCCGTCACGGCAGGAGCGGGCCCGCGTGAACGACCATGCCGTCCGGCGCGTCTGGATCCTCCCCGGGTTCACCGCGATCCTCGTCACCGTCCTCCTGCTCTGGCTCGCGGGGACGGTCGCCGACCTCCTGCTCCTCCTCTTCCTCGGCATCCTCCTCGCGGTCTACCTCTCCGCGGTCACGGATGTCCTGGTCGCGCGCACCGGGCTGCCCCGCGGCGCCGCGTTCGCTCTCGCCGTCCTCTTCTCCGTCGCGGCGCTGGTGGGGATCGGCTTCCTCCTCATCCCGCCCGTCATCGAGCAGACGCGCGAGCTCATCGGCGTGCTGCCGCAGCTCGTCACCACCTGGGAGGCGGGGCTCGAGCGGATCGCCGCCCGCATCCCGGGCGTGCCGCCGAACGCCACGCCGGGCGAGCATCGGATCCTCGGCGTCGCGCTCGAGGAGGCCGAGAAGATCATCGGGGCGCTCGTGCCCCGGCTCTTCGACACGATGCACCTGGTCGTCAACCTCGTCGCGGTGCTGGTGATGGCGATCTACTTCGCCCTGCGGCCGGACCTCTACCGCGACCTCGCGGTGTCGGTCACGCCGCCGCGGCACCGCGACACGGCGGTGGAGGTCATCCAGGCGGTCTCCGAGACGCTCCGCGCGTGGACCATCGCCCAGCTGCTGGCGATGGTCACGCTCGCCGCGCTCACCGCGCTCGGCCTCTGGCTCCTCGACGTCCCGTACTGGCTCGCGTTCGGCATCTTCACCGGGCTCGTCGCCGTGGTGCCGTTCTTCGGCACCCTGGTCTCGACGGTGCTGCCCGCGCTCTTCGTGCTCCCCGCGCCCGACGGCGGGACGCGCGCGCTGCTCGTCATCCTCCTCGGCGCCGTGATCCACGTCGCCGAGAACCAGCTCGTCGTGCCGCTGCTCATGCACCGCAAGGTCGACCTCCCGCCGGTGCTCACCATCATGAGCGTGCTCATCTGCGGCAAGCTGCTCGGGCCGTTCGGGCTGCTCGTCGCCGTCCCCACGCTCGCCGTGGTGATGGTGCTCGTGCGCCGGGTGCTGATCGCGAAGGTCTACGGCGACGCCGAACTGTCGGGACCCGTCGTCAAACCGGTGCTGACGCGGCGGCAGCGGAAGCGCCTCGAGGCGATGAATCGATGACGGCCTGAGCGGGCGCGGGCGCTACCGTGGCGCCATGCCCCCCGCCCTCGAGTTCTCGCGCGTGACGCGGCGCTGGCGCGCCGGCATCCTCGGCAGCGCCGCCGAGGCGACCGCCCTCGATGATGTCTCGTTCAGCGTCGCACCCGCCGAGGTGGTGGTGCTCACCGGTGGCGCGGGCGCGGGCAAGAGCACGGCGCTCCTCCTCGCCGCGGGGCAGGCGGCGCCCACGGAGGGCGCCGTCCGCTGGAACGGCAGCATCGATCCCACCCCGGCACGCCCGCAACTGATCGGGGCGCGGCCCTGGGAATACCACTTCCTCACCGTGCGGCAGGCGCTCGCCTTCCATGCGGACCAGCTCGCGCTCGCCGATGCGGCGCTGCCCCCGCCGGCGCGCTTCGTTCCCCTCATGGCGGCGGTCGGGCTCCGCGGCCTCTCGCGCGTCCGGCTGGGCCAGCTCGCGGCGCTCGACCGGCTGCGCGTGGTGGTCGCGCAGGCGCTCCTCGCGTCGCCGGCGGTGCTCTGCTGCGACGAACCGTTCGCCTATTGCGGTCCGGACGAACGGGCGGAGGCCGCGCGCCTCCTGCGGGAGGTGGCCGGCCGCGGGATCGCGGTGCTCGTCGGCGTCCGCGACGCCGAACCCGTGGGATCGCTCTCGCTCGCGGACCGCGTCCTCACGCTCGACCGCGGGCGCCTGGCCGGCGAGCGGCCGGCGACGCACACCGTGCTCGAGCTCGCGGTGCCGCGCCCGGAGGAGGCCATGCGCCGCCTCGCGGCGCGACTGCCCAGCCTCGCGCGGCGCGGGCGCCGGCTCCGCATCCCGCTCGCCGGCCGGACCCCCGAGTCGGTCCTCGCGCTCTGCCGCGATGCCGGCGTGCAAGTGCGTGCCTCGCGCGTGGCCGAGGAGCGGGGGGCGCACGGACCGCCCACGCCGTTGCCGCGCGCCGTCGACGACCCCTAGCTTTCGCGGATGCCCGAGTTCCGCCTCTACAACACCCTCACGCGCACCGTCGAGCCGTTCCTCCCCGCCGACGGCGAGACGGTCAAGCTGTATACCTGCGGGCCGACGGTCTACAATCCGGCGCACCTCGGGAACTTCCGCACCTTCCTCTTCGAGGACCTGATGCGGCGCGTCCTCCGCCTGCGCGGGTGGAAGGTGGAGCAGGTGATGAACCTCACCGACGTCGACGACAAGATCATCAAGCGCGCGACCGAGCAGGGGCGGACGATCCGCGAGGTCACCGACCCGATCGTCACGATCTTCCACCAGGACCGGAAGTACCTCCGGATCGAGGACGCCGAGCACTACCCGCGCGCGACGGCCTACATCCCGCAGATGATCGCGCTCGTCGAACGGCTCGTGGCGAACGGCGTCGCGTACCAGGCCGAGGACGGCTCGGTGTACTTCGCGATCGGCAAGTTCCCCGGGTACGGCAAGCTCTCGCGCCTCGACACGCGGGAGATCCAGAGCGGCGCGCGCGTGGCGCAGGACGACTACTCCAAGGAGAACGCGCAGGATTTCGCGCTCTGGAAGGCGGCGAAGCCCGAGGACGAGGCCTGCGGCGCGGCGTGGGACTCGCCCTGGGGCCGCGGCCGTCCCGGCTGGCACCTCGAGTGCTCGGCGATGGCGATGAGCATCCTCGGCGAGACCCTCGACCTCCACGCCGGCGGGGTCGACCTGGTCTTCCCGCACCACGAGGACGAGATCGCGCAGAGCGAGGCCGCCACGGGGAAGCCCTTCGCGCGCTGCTGGTGCCACGGCGAGTTCCTGCTCACCGACGGCGCGAAGATGGCGAAGCGGGTGGGGAACGTGCAGAACGTGGCGGACCTTCGCGCGAACGGGGTGAGCGGCGCGGCGGTGCGGCACTTCGTCTTCTCGACGCACTACCGCAAGCAGCTGAACCTCGCGGGCGAGGCGCTCGAGGGGTCGATGGAGGCCGTGCGCCGGATCGGGGACTTCGCCGAGCGGCTGGCGGCGGCGGCGGGCGGGACCCGCGCGCTGGAGGACGCGGCCGACCGGCTGGAGAACGAGGCGCGCGCCGCGTTCTTCGACGACCTCAATGCACCCAACGCGATGGCCGCGCTCTTCGAGTTCATCCGGGCGGCGAACAAGGAGCTCGACGCCGGCGGCACCGATGCCGGCGCGCTCGGCCGCGCGCGCGAGGTGTTCCGGCTGGTCGACGGGATCCTCGACCTGCGCCCCGAGCGGGACGAGGTCGACGCGGAGCTGTCGGCGTGGGTCGAGGCGCAGCTGAAGGCGCGCGCCGAGGCGCGGGCGCGGCGCGACTTCGCGGCGGCGGACGCGATCCGGAAGCTGCTGGACTCGAAGGACATCGTCATCGAGGACACGCCCGCAGGGACGCGCTGGAAGCGGACGCGCTGAACGTTGACCCCCCTTCCGGCCCCGACTATCTTGCGATGCTCGCGCAGGACTTCGGTTTCGCCGACGTAGCTCAGCTGGTAGAGCACCCGATTTGTAATCGGGCGGTCGCGAGTTCGATCCTCGCCGTCGGCTCTGGAGGGCGCGTGCCGCGGCGGCCGGATCGAGAGGGGTGGGGTACCCAAGTGGCCAACGGGAGCAGACTGTAAATCTGCCGGCGCAAGCCTTCGAAGGTTCGAATCCTTCCCCCACCACTGAGATGGTGGAAGTCGGTGGCAGTCCGTAGGTGGTAGGCAGGCAGCAGGCGGCGTGAGTGGCAGGTCCGCGGGAGTAGCTCAGCTGGTAGAGCGCAAGCCTTCCAAGCTTGATGTCGCGGGTTCGAGCCCCGTCTCCCGCTTGGCAGCACGCAGGGGTCGCACGCGTAGCTCAGTTGGTAGAGCACGCCCTTGGTAAGGGCGAGGTCACCGGTTCAATCCCGGTCGCGTGCTTGGGGGATGTCGGCATCCCTTGTCGGTCCGGCGGGCGCTCCTCTCGGGGGGCGCCTTTTTTTCTTGTGGGGGCGGTCGAGGGCTCCCGGTCCGCGGGCGCCGGGGCTGGGGGTGCCCGGTCGGCGGGTGCCCGGTCGGCGGGTGCCCGGTCGGAAGGCGCCGGGTCGAGGGGCGTTCGTTCGGGGGCGCGTTGCCGCGTGGCGCCGGGGAGGCGTCCGGGGGGTGTGGGGGGCGCGGAAATGGTGATGGGGGCGGGACTTGCCCGCCGAAATCGCCCCCCCTACCTTTCAAGGCTCGCCGCCCTGCCCCCGGCATCGGGGGAGGGGTGGCCCGGCGTGTCCCCATCGGGCCGCCCGCTCCCGCACGCGAACCCGTTCCTGAGAGATCCCCATGCCGCGCGACAAGATCATCCTCGCGTGCAGCGACTGCAAGAACCGCAACTACTTCACCACCAAGAACAAGCGCCTGCACCCCGAGCGCGTCGAGTGGAAGAAGTACTGCCCGCGCTGCAACAAGCACGTCGTCCACAAGGAGACGAAGTAAGATGGCGACGACCGAGGTCGTGGCCGCGCCGGCGCCGTCCCTCCCGAAGCGCGTGGTGACGTTCTATCAGGACGTCGTCGCGGAGATGAAGAAGGTGACGTGGCCCGAGCGGCCGCAGGTGCAGCAGCTGTCGATCGGCGTGATCGCGCTCTCGCTCTTCATCGGGGCGGTGATCTGGCTGCTCGACCTCGGCCTGCAGTTCACGCTGGTGACCGTCCCGCAGATGCTGTTCGGGGCGTGAGCATGCACCGCTGGTACGCGATCCAGACGACGTCTGGGCACGAGAACAAGGTGCGGATGCTGATCCAGCGGAAGATCGACGCGGATCCGGCCGCGCCCGAGGCGCGGGCGATCCGCCAGGCGCTGGTCCCGACGGAGCGAGTGGTCGAGATCAAGAACGGCAAGAAGGTCGAGGTCGAGCGGAAGGTCTTCCCGGGCTACGTGCTCGTGGAGATGGCCGTCTCGGAGGAGACGCTCCACACGATCAACGCGATCCAGGGCGTCATCAAGTTCGTGGGCAAGGACCGCGACCCGCAGCCGCTGCGGGACGACGAGGTGAAGCGCCTCCTCGGCATCGCGGTGGAAGAGGAAGTGGCGGCGCCGAAGGAGGAGATCCCGTTCCTCGTCGGGCAGGCCGTGGCGATCACGGATGGACCGTTCACCGACTTCAACGGGACGGTCGAGGACGTGATGGCCGACAAGGGGAAGGTGCGCGTCAGCGTGTCGTTGTTCGGCAGGCCGACGAGCGTCGAGCTGGATTACCTCCAGCTCAAGGGGCATTGAGTGAGATGAAGGCTGAAGGCTGAAGGGAGCACGCGGCGCGGCCGGACGGCGCGCCCCCCCTTCCACCTTGAGCCTCCGTCGCAGGTGCAGTGCAGAGGCCTTTGCGCGAGGCAGGTGCGTGAGTCACATCCGCACCGAGGAGCGCCCCGACGGATACCACGACGTCGTAACAACACACCGTGGGAGTCAGCGGCAGTCGCAAGCGCGCCCGTCTGGGGTGCCGCCCGGCGCCGCTCAACGCACCAGAGGCACACGATGGCAAAGAAGGTCACCGGTTTCGTCAAGCTGCAGATCCCTGCAGGCAAGGCGA
>CAZPJF010000228.1:0-5975 GCA_964586095.1 uncultured Gemmatimonas sp.
GCGTACGGCTACGACATGCGGGTGGCGCCGGAGTACCGGATCTTCACGAACGTGCTGTCGTCGGTGGTCGATCCGAAGCATTTCGACCCGAGGTCGTTCGTGGAGTTCGAGGGGGAGGTGTGCATCGTGCCGCCGAACTCGTTCGCGCTGGCGCGGTCGGTGGAGTACTTCCGGATCCCGCGGAACGTGATGACGATCACGGTGGGGAAGTCGACGTATGCGCGGTGCGGGATCATCACGAACGTGACGCCGTTCGAGCCGGAGTGGGAGGGGTACGTGACGTTGGAGATCTCCAACACCACGCCCCTGCCTGCCAAGATCTACTCGAATGAAGGGATCGCGCAGGTGTTGTTCTTTGAGGGGGATGAGGGGCCGCTCGTCTCGTACAGGGATAAGAAGGGGAAGTATCAGGGGCAGGTTGGGGTGACGTTGCCGCGGATCTAGGGCGCGGTCGCGAACCGTACTGGACAGCACGCCGCAGCGGGGGAGATCCATGCGTCGCCAAGTGTTCCTCATCGCGTCGATCCTCGCCGGACTGACGGTGAGCGGAACGGGCCTTCAGGCCCAGGGCATGCCGGCCGCGCGTCGTGACTCGGTGCTGGCCGCCATGCGGGCGTTCGTCGACGCCGGCAATCGCGTCGATGTGCAGGCGATCATCGATGCCTACAGCAAGTCCCCCAGCGTCAGCAGTGCCGGCCTCGGCGACGTGCGGCGTGGCTGGGAGGCCATTCGCGCGCAGAGCGACTCGCTCGCCGGGATGGAAGGTGTGATGAAGATCTCCCTGGGCGCGATGGATGTGGCTGCCCTCGGCGCCGCCCATGCGCTCGTCGTGAGTTCGGTCGTGATCCGCGTCGAGACGGAGGAGGGGCCTGACCAGCTCCGTGGTGCGCTGACCGTGGTGTTCGAGCGCGTGGCGGGGGCGTGGAAGATCCTGCACGAGCACGTCAGTCTGCCGCTGCCCGAGGGCTAGTCGCGCCTCCAGCGTCTTCGCAGGCATGCGGCAGCAGCCGGCCGCGACGTCGCCATCTCCGATTCACTCGAGCTCACGAATCGTGGCCAACGACTGGTCGGTGGAAGAGGTCGCGGCGACCGTGACCGACTATCTCTCGATGCTCGAGGCCGAGCTGCGAGGCGAGCGCTACAACAAGGCGGAGCACAACCGCGCTCTGCAGACCCTACTGAGGGGACGCTCCCAGCAGGCGATCGAGTTCAAGCACGCGAACATCAGCGCCGTGCTGATCGAGATGGGGTATCCGTACATCGACGGGTACAAGCCGCGGGGCAACTATCAGGAACTCCTGCGCGAGGAAGTCGAGCGACGCCTCGCGGATCGAGCCTCGCTCGCCGAGGCCGCCGAGGCCGTGGTCACGGCCGCGGTCACCATGCAGGCGCCGACCGGCGCGTTAGCCGACATGATCGTCCCCATCCCTCCCCGTCGGCCGCGCACGGCGCTGTACGAGCGCGCGCGGCGACCACCGGCCCCGCGTCGAGATGTCAACTACCTCGAGCGCGAGGCGCGCAATACATCGTTGGGGCTCGCCGGCGAGGAGTTCGTCCTCGCGTTGGAGTCTCGTCGGCTCTGGGAAGCGGGCGCGAAACGCCTTTCGGAGCAGATCGAGCACGTGGCGCGCACCCAGGGCGACGGGCTCGGCTACGATATCCTATCGTACGAGGAGTCCGGCAGGGAGCGGCTCATCGAGGTGAAGACGACGGGGTTCGGTGCGCACACCCCCTTCTTCGCCTCAGCGCGCGAGGTAACGGTCTCCGAGGAGCGCGCGGGCGAGTATGCGCTCTATCGCTTGTTCCGGTTCCGTGACGATCCCAAGCTATTCATCGTGCCCGGGGCGCTGAGGGACCGGTTCGAGCTTCGGGCGGTTCAGTATCGGGCGTCGGTCGCGTGATCTTGACGCCTGTGCGCGGCGGCGGCCTCGACGGTCGCCTGAATGTGCGGGATGCGGGTCCTCCAAGAGTTCGCGATTCCGGCCCCCTCATGCAATAGGTTCGGTCGCCGTAGCCGACGACGACTTCGTCCAAGGATTCAGATGTCGACTGCACGGCGTGCGGTGACGGGGGGATCCTCTGGGTCTTGCGGAACTGGTGCCCCGGCTCCAATCTGGGTTCTGACTGGGGTCTCCTCTCGCGATCACAGATATGACAATGAGCGATCCGTCGAAGTCGTGCTTCGTGATCATGCCGATCCGTCGCGAAGGCACGGAAGAGCACGCGCACTTCAAGGCGCTGTACGAGTACACGATTCGTCCTGCACTCGAAGCCGCGGGGTTCAAGGTCGTTCGTGCGGACGAGATCAACAAGGCTGGCGCGATCACCCGCGATATCGTGGAGCGCCTCGCGCGTTCGGACTTGGTCGTCGCGGACATGACAGACCTGAATCCCAACGTCTTCTGGGAGCTCGGAGTCAGGCATGCACTGCACGGACGAGGCACGCTCACATTGATCGACGAGAAGAGGACCACCGAGATTCCCTTCGACCTCGGACCGTACCGTGTGATCAAGTACGCCGGGGAGCTGACGGGCCTTGGACAGCTGAAGGACCGACTCTCGGCTTTCGCTCTTGCGTTGAACGACGACGATGGTGCCGTGGACAGCCCAGTCCACGACTGGCTGCCGATGCTACCAGGGCGCGCGCTAGAGGCAACCGAGGGCTCCACGGAGGGCGCCCTTCGCGCTCAAGTCGCCGAGCTGCGCAAACAGGTGAATCAATATGCGCGCCTGTACGGCGAGCACGGCGAATCAGCCGTCACAGCCAGCGTGCGTCCGCTCGATGTTGTGGTTCAGGCGATGGAAGATGCGGAAGCCGGAAGTGATGATGCTGGCATTCGAAGGCAGGCGGCCGCTGCAGCCGCTCGAAACGACGTCCTTGAACTTCTGGCGACAGTGAAGCAGTTGCTGGAGCATGAGCCGACACATTACGAGCCCGACCTGTACCTGCAGATGGCGGTCTACCTATCGGAATTGGGCCAGGCACGAGTGCTGGAGGCTGTCCTTGAGCACGCCCATATTGGCTACCCTCATGATATCTCGATAACTAGGAGCTGGCTTGCCAAGTTGGCGCAGTCACGTGATTCGGCGCAGCGGGAACGCGCTCGCAGGGAGTTGGAGCGAGCCGTTGGCATCTCCGCCGATGGGGACGGAAACGTCAGCGCGCCAGCTAGCGTGTCCGATGAGGGTTTGGATCAGCTGGGATTCATGCTTGATGCGTATCACAACGACGGACTGCATGATCGGGCGCTCCGAATCACATCGGCACTCGCAACCAGTCTGCCCGACGATGCGAAGGTGCTTCGCAATCACGCGCGTGCGCTCAAGCATGCGGGACGCGCTGACGAGTCCTTGGTTTCGTACCGCAAAGCAGCACTGTCAGCGACAGCGGACGAGACCACGTTCCTTTGGTATGGAAGCGAACTCCATAACCGCAGTCGCTACGTCGATGCCGTCGAGGTATTCCTTGTCGCCTGTTCGATGGACCCGGACGATGCGCGATACCTAGCGCACGCGGCAGATGATCTCGCGTTGGCCATCTCCTCGAGCGCGAAGTCGCGACCTGGTGAATCGCGGCCAGTCCCCTCAGGAGTTACCCGGGACACAGTCATTGAACTGACGCGTGCTGCGATCTCGTGCAGGGGTTCCGCTGAGGCCGTTCGTCGGCTTGAATCCGCTCTCACCCGAGTCGATCTGGATCTCGCTTCTGTGGTTCAAGGGTTCAGAACCGCAGACGTCGGAGGTCATGACGGTACGCTAGCACATCCGATGGAACGGAGTCGACGAATCCAGTTGATTCGATCTCTGCTTGACGCGTTCAGGTCCTCCATCACCTCTGGAGACTGAGCCTCGACCAGCGGATTCCATCACGATCAAGGCACAGGAGCAGCCGATTCCCTGCAGGCGTTGGTCCTTAGTGCCCGAACCCGAACCGATCTCCGGCGAACGACGACTCGAACGCCGACAGCCTGCCCCGACTCCGCCCGGCGAAGACGCTTACCTGCTTCATGAACACCCTTACCTCCTACCGCCCGAGTCGCCGCCCCAAGCCGGCGTAGAACGCGATGAAGCCGCCGTCGCCCTTGAGGAACGCGCCCATCCTCGCCCCGCGGCCGGCGCAGCCCCGGTGCGCGACATCGCGTTCAATATGAATCCGCCGCCATGCCTACCCCCGGCGACGAACCGGCGTTCGCGATGCGACGACTCCACCACTGGACCGGCCGCCTGGTGGATCCTCGTCGTCGCCTCGCCCAGGTCCGAGCTGGCGACGAGCGTCTCCACCCCGAGGCGCAGCCAAAGCCGGAGCTCGTGCATGAAGAAGAGTCCCGACATGTGCTGCCCGTACGGGCCGTCGGTAAGCTCCCACAGCGGATAGATGGCTGAGACGAGACTTTCGGAGGTGCCCTCTATCGTGGCTCTTCCATGAAGAGATCCCGCTTCATCTGTCCTCTTCCCTGCGGGGCGGACCACTGAGAGCTAGACTATCGCTATGACCAAGGATCCGTCATGCGCCGTTCGAAGTTCAGTGAGTCCCAGATCGTCGCGATGCCGAAGGAGGCGGAGTCGGGCCTCGCGATCCCGGAGGTCGTCCGGAAGCATGGAATCAGCGAGGCGACCTTCTTCGCGTCGCGGACCAAGTACGGCTTGGCCGTCGCGGAGCTGAAGCGGCTGGAGGCGCTCGAGCAGGAGAACAGCCGCCTCCAGCGGGTGTACGCCGATCTCGCGATTGAGAGCGCGGCGATCAAGGAGGTCCTCAGTCGCAGACTGTGAAGCCGCCCGCGGCGCGGCTAGTGATCGCCATCCCGGTAGACGAGGGCCTATCGGCCCGTCGCGCCTGCCAGGTGGCGTCCCTCGCGCGGGCGGCCTACTATCGGCCGCTGCAGGATCGACTTGACCGGGATGCCGAGATTCTCGCGGCGCTGACCACGCTCATCGCGGAGCTGCCGCAGTGGGGCTTCGGGCTCTGCTACCACCATCTACGCAATGCCGGCCAGCGGTGAGACCGGAGGCGCGTGCTGCGTGTCTATCGGCAGTTGCGGCTCCAGCTGCCGCGGCGGGCGAAGACACGCGTACCGACGCGGGTGACGCTGCCGCTGGACGCGCCGGCCGTGCTGACTCGCGTGTGGGCCATCGGCGTCATGTCGCACCAACCATACACCGAGCCACGCTTCCGCACGATGAACGTGCTCGACGAGGGGAACCGGGAGGCGCTGGCGGTCGAGGTCTCGTGAAGCTTCCCGGCGGTGCGCGTCGTCGCGATCCTCGACCAGCTCGTCGCCGTGCACGGCGCGCCGGATGCGATTCGGCTCGGCAACGGGCCGGAGATGGTGAGCGAAGTGCTGCGCGCCTGGGCCGCGCAGCACCGCGTGCGGCTCCTCCTCATCCAATCATGGCAAGCCGACGCAGAACGCCTACATCGAGCGCTTCAACGGGACCTCTCGCACGGAAGTACTCGACGCCAATGTCTTCGGCTCGCTGGCCGACGTCCGCTTCGAGGCCGACCGCTGGCTCCCGATCTACAACCTGCGGCGACCCCTTGAGAGCCCCGGCGGGGTCCCACCGATCACCTACCTGCCGAGGCCAGCGGTCGCGCCATAGTCTAAGAATCGCTTGTCCCCCTCAAGGGGAAGAGGACACCGACGCGCGTCCGGCCCTGAGGTCCCGCTCGCCACCTGCCGCGACGCGTCGGCGACCTGCTCTTTCGCGAACTTGGACAGCTTCGTGGTCCCATCTGCTCCTCTTTGGGGAGAGGGACGGACCGCAGGAACAACCACGCCGGCTCTACCTCTCACCTGTCGTGCGTTCTGGTGGGAACGTCGCTCGCTAGAACCGCTCCGCCTCACGAGCCATCACTCGATCACGCGATTCTTCACGCGCGAGCAACGCCAGGCACGCGGCGGAGGTCAGTCGTTCAACTGGATCGCACTTGCCTGCAGTAGCGCGAACACTCGCCTCGAATCCACATGCGACAGCCC
>CAZPJF010000229.1:0-5971 GCA_964586095.1 uncultured Gemmatimonas sp.
GGCGCCGGCGCCCGCCCCGTTCGCGGGCGTGGCCCCCTGCGGCCGCGCGCCGCCGCTGGCCGGCGCCGCGCCCCCCGCGTTCTGCTGACGGACGCGGCAGGCCCGCACGACGTTCATGTCGACGCCGAGCTCGGTGTAGGCCGCCCGCAGGTCGGTCATGAGCCGCTGGCGATCGGCGTTCGGATCGCGCATGCCGGCCTGGAGGTCATCGACCTTCTTGGCCGCGGCCGGCTTCGCGGTGCGCGCGGCATCGATCGCCTTGCACTGCGCGTCGGTCACGTCGGGCAGCTGGCCGCCGAATCCGCCGGGCCCACCCTGCGTCCGCTGGCCGCCCTGCGGCGGGAGTTCGACGAAGCCGGGGTTGGAGACCGGCACCTGGCGTGCGCGCCCGCCGGTCGCGCCGAGCGTGTTGTTGCCGCCGCTGCCGGGCCGGCCGGCGCCCATCCCGCCGCCCATGCCGCCGCCGAAGCCGCCCCCCATGCCGCCCATCGACGCGCGGATCTGGGCCTGCACGCTGTCGACGTCGAGGCCGAGCGCGGCCGCGACCTGCGCCGCCTCGCGGACGGAGCGGATGGCGTCGTTCGGGATCGCGAGCACGTTCTCCTTGCGCTCGGCGATGATCGAGACCTCGCCGTTCATGCCCGGCAGGAGGAGCCCTTCGCGGTTCTCGAGCGAGACGAGCACGGGGAACATCGTGACGTTCTGCTGCACGACGGCCTGCGGCTCGATCTTCTCGACCGTGCCGCGGAAGGAGCGGTCGGGGAAGGCGTCGACGATCACGGTCGCCTCGAGCCCCGGGCGGACCTGGCCGATGTCGGTCTCGTTGACGAGCGCGCGGGCGCGGACCTTGTTCAGGTCGGCCATGGTGACGATGGTGGTGCCGCCGCCCGCGGTGCTGGTGCCCGACTGGATGACCTGGCCGAGCGAGACGGGCTTGCCGATGATGGTGCCGAGGACCGGCGCGGTGACGCGCGCGTCGTCGAGGCGCTGCTGGGCGAGGTCGAGCGCGGCGCGCGAGCGGACGATCGACGAGAGCGAGTTGGCGTAGTCGAGCTGCGCCGCCTCGTTCTCCTGCGCCGTGATGATCTTGGAGGCGAAGAGCTCGTCGGACCGCTTCTTCTGGACTTCGGAGACCTCGAGCTTCTTCTCGGCGGCGTCGAGGTCGGCCTTGGCCTGGTTGAACTGGTTCTGGACGTCGCGCGTGTCGAGCTGGACGATGAGGTCGCCCGGGCGCACCAGGGTGCCGGTCTCGACCGGCATCTCGATGACCTGGCCCGAGGAGCGCGACTTCACCTCGACGACGTTGATCGGTTCGATCACGCCCGTCGCCTCGGCCTGGACGACGATGGTGCGTCGCTCGACGGCTGCCGTGCGGATGGTGAGCGTCTGCTCCTGCTTCTTGCCGCAGGCGGCGACGCCGGCGACGAGGAGGAGCGCGAGGGACTGGCGGATCACGGCAGGAACTCCGATGGGGTGCGTGAGGTGGGGGAGTGCGTGCGACAGCGTGCGACTGCGTGTTGGACGCCGGCGGGGCCGGCGCATTAGCCGCGCCCCTAGAGGTCGCGGCCGAGGAGGGCCTCGATCTGCGCCTTCGCGGTGCGGGCATCGAGGCGGGCCTGGATGAGCGCCTGGCGCGCGGTGACGAGCGTGGTCTGCGAGGTGATGAGGTCGAGCAGGGTGCCGGCCCCGAGGTTGTAGCGCTCCTGCTGGACGCGCAGGTCCTCCTCGCCGGCGAGGACCGAGGCGCGCTGGATCTCGACCCGCGCCTGCGCCGTGCGGAACGTGCCGAGCTGCTGCACCATCTGCTGGCGGGCGTTGAGCCGCGCATCCCGGTGCTGGGCCTCGGCGTTCTCCTCGGCGAGGCGGGCGCGGACCACGCTCTCCTCGCGGTTGCCGCCGTTCCAGAGCGGGTAGCTGACGCTGACGTTCGTCGAGTACTGGTAGTTGCTCTGGTCGCCCCAGAGGGCGAAGTCGTTGTTGCCCGACTGGTAGGACGCCCCGAAGCGGACCGAGAGCGTGGGGAGGTAGGGGGTGCGCGCCGCCCGGAGCGACTGCCGCGAGGCGGCGACCTGGGCACTGGCCTGGCGCACGGCGGGGCCGGTCTCGGCGAGCTTGAGGAGCTCCTCGTCGCTGAAAGCCACCTGGCCCGTCTCGGCGGTGTCGCTCTCGACCGCGGTGACCATGGCCGCGGAGCCGACGAGGCGCGAGAGCGAGGCGTTGGCCGTGGCGAGCGCGTTCTGGGCGGTGAGGACCGCGAGCTGCGCGTTGCCCACCTGGATCACGGAGCGCAGGGAGTCGGACCGGGTCGCGGCGCCGGCGGCGACGCGCGAGACCGCCGCGCGGAGCTGCTGCTCGGCCTGCTCGAGCTGCTTGCGGGCGGCCGCTTCCTGCTCGCGGGCGGCGAGCACGGCGAAGTACTGCTGCTTGACGTTGAGCGCGACGGTGAAGAGCTGTGTCGTCTCGGCGGCCTCGGAGGCATCGAGCGTCGCCTGGGCGGCGCGGTAGTTGAAGTAGCGCCGGCCGCCGTCGAACACCTCGAGGTTCGTGTTGAGGCCGTGGTTCGCGTTCCACGGGCGGACGATGGGCCGCAGGGAGCCGTCGGGCTGGAGGGCGACGCCCTCCGAGCGGCTGGCGCCGGAGCTGAAGCTGAGGGTCGGGAAGAACGACGCGAGGTTCGTGCGCGTCGAGGTCGCGTTCTGCCGGACGGTGTTCCGCGCCTGCACCGCGGCCGGGGCGTTGCGGCGTGCGAGGCGCACCGCCTCGTCCAGCGTGATCGGCCGTGCGTCACCCTGCGCCCGGACGAGCGCGGGCACGGCGAGGGCCAACGACATCACCAGCGCCTTCATTGCTTCTTCTCCTGCCGGCGAGCGGCATCGCGCTCGCGCTGCATCTGGTCGTAGACGGTCTGCTGCTCGGGAGTGAGCAGGTCCCGGATCTGCTGGCGGGCGCTGGCGCCGACCGAGTCGAGCGCGGGGCGCAGGGGCGCCATGAGCTCGTCGTAGCGGCGGTTCCGGGAATCGAGGATCGAGTCGAGCCGTGCGCGCTGCGCGGCGTCGAGCTTGAGGTCATTGGCCAGCTTCGCGCGGCCCACGCGCGGATCGGACCACTCGGTCACCATCCGCTCGCGGAGCGCCCAGCGGTCCACCGCCACGCCGATCGCGGCCCCGGCCGCGATCGCCGCGAGGTAGAACGCCACGGCCATCCCCTTGGTTCGCGTCATCGCCCGCCTCCCTTAGTGGCCGGTCGCCGCGCGGAGGGTTGCCCGCCGCTCGTCGAGCGGACCGCGGCGCGCCATCACGGGCTGGTCGTCCAGGGACTCGAGCACGCTCTCGTAGGCCATGCGCGACTCCACCGCGCGCGAGCGCAGGTAGACCGAGCCGGCGATCACGAGGATCAGCCCGGCGGCGATCATGCCGAGGCGGTAGGCACGCTCCGAGAGCGCCCACCACCGCCCTTCCTCCTTCCCGCGCTCGAGGCGCGCGAGGATCCGCCGCTCCAGCACGTCCCAGTAGCCCGGGTCGGCCGGCGGCGCGACGATCGCGCGCAGCTCGTTGGTCAGGTCATCGTCCCGGACCAGCGCCGGGCCCCGCATCTCGTCAGTCATAGTCCACTCCGAACCTCGCCGAGGACCCGGCGCAGGTGTGATCGCGCGTAATGGAGGTCGCTCCGTGCCGTCCCTTCCGGGATCTCCAGCAGCTTGCCGATCTCCGCGTGCTTGAAGCCTTCCACGTCGTGCAGCACGATCACGGCGCGCTGCCGCGCCGGGAGCGTGTCCAACGCCTCCTTCAGCCTCGTCCGCAGCTCGCTCGACTCGGCCGGATCCCGGAACGGCGAGGCGACCGTCTCCGGGAGCTCATCCGCATCACGCACCTTGCGGCGCCGCGTCACGTCGAGCGCGGCATTGGCGACGATCCGATGGAGCCACGCGCCGAAGGCCTGGTCCGGCAGGAACCGGTCGATGGCCTTGAACGCGTGCAGGAACGCCTCCTGTACCGCATCCTCCGCGTCCTCGTGGTTCGTCACGATCGCGCGGGCGACCACGTAGGCGCGCCGCTGGTGCCGCCGCACGAGCTCCGAGAACGCCTCGCGCTCGCCGCGCTGCGCGGCGAGGACGAGGTCGCGCTCGTCGGCGGGCCGTTCAGTCACGGTCCGGCGCGGAGCACTCGCCCACGGGAGGGCGATGGCGGTCACTGCGGGCGCTCACTGGTCACGACCTCCAGTACGCGGGGCGGGCATCGGGCGTTGGGAACCGTTGGCGACTAAAGTCGGGAGTCAGGAGGCCGAGACTCCCGCGAGCCCGAGCGCGGATGCGCTCCCGCGCATCGCCTCGATCACGAAGGCGATGTGCGCGTCGAGTTCGACGCCGAGCTCCGCCGCGCCGTTAACGACGTCGTCGCGTGAGACGCCCCGCGCGAACGCCTTGTCCTTCATCTTCTTCCGCACCGAGCCGGCCTCGAGGTCGAGCACGCTGCGGCTCGGGCGCACGAGCGCCGCGGCGGTGATCAGGCCGCACAGCTCGTCGACGGCGAAGAGCGCCTTGGCCATGCGCGTCTCGCGCGGCACGCCGGTGAAGGGCGCGTGGCCGAGGATCGCCCGGCAGACGTCCTCGGGATAGCCGAGCGTGCGCAGGTGGCGCACGCCTTCGCTCGGATGCTCGGCGTCGGCCGCCTGCGCGGCGTTGGGGAACCGTTCGTAGTCGAAGTCGTGCAGCAGCCCCGCGAGACCCCAGCGCTCCTCGTCCTCGCCGTAGTGGCGCGCGTACGCGCGCATGGCGGCCTCGACGGCGAGCATGTGCTTGCGGAGGGAGTCGGACGCGGTCCAGGACTCCATGAGGGCGAGGGCGTCGCGGCGGCTGGGGAGCATGGGATTCGGGGCGAAGCGCGAGGGGACGGGGCGGGGGGCGGGGACGTCGGAGCGAGGGGGCGCGGGCGGCACGACGCGCCCGGGTCGCCCCGGTTGGACAGCTTCCGAAGATAGCGCGGTCGGCGTTTGTTCGGTCTCGGGCTCGCGGGGTCGTGGCGGTCCGACGGGCGAGCGCGCGTGCGGAGAACGCCTACGCCGCCGCGGGAGCTTCGCCTACGGGGTTTCCCCGGAGCGCCCGACTGTCAGGCGACCCCTCGCGGGGCATCCTGTGGGGCGGCTGGAGCAGCCGAACCGCGACCCCCGGATCCGGCGGGCGCGGCGTACCCCCATCGCGCCGGAGCAGGGCATGAGTTCGCACCTGGAGACGTTCTCCTACGATGACGCGATCGTCCGCAAGTTCCTCTGGGCGACGTTCATCTGGGGCCTCGTGGGCTTCCTCGTGGGGCTGTGGATCGCGCTGGAACTGGCGAATCCCGCCTTCAACCTGGGCCTCGAGTGGCTCTCGTTCGGCCGCCTGCGGCCGCTCCACACCAATGCCGTGATCTTCGCGTTCGCCGGGAACGCGATCTTCACCGGCGCCTACTACTCGACCCAGCGGCTGCTCAAGACGCGGATGTTCTCCGACGGCTTGAGCCGCTTCCACTTCTGGGGGTGGCAGGCGATCATCGTCGCCGCGGCGCTCACGCTGCCGCTGGGCTTCACGCAGGCCAAGGAGTACGCCGAGCTCGAGTGGCCGATCGACCTCGCGATCGCGGTGGTCTGGGTGGCGTTCGCGGTCAACTTCTTCGGCACGCTGGCCCGGCGTCGCGAGCGGCACATCTACGTCGCGATCTGGTTCTACATCGCGTCCATCGTCACGGTCGCGATCCTCCACATCTTCAACAACCTCAGCGTCCCGGCCGGCTTCCTGAAGAGCTACTCGCTCTACGCCGGCGTGCAGGACGCCTTCATGCAATGGTGGTACGGGCACAACGCCGTCGCGTTCTTCCTCACGACGCCGTTCCTCGGGCTCATGTACTACTTCATGCCCAAGGCGGCCGACCGGCCGGTCTTCTCGTACAAGCTCTCGATCCTCCACTTCTGGACGATCGTCTTCCTCTACATCTGG
>CAZPJF010000230.1:0-5966 GCA_964586095.1 uncultured Gemmatimonas sp.
CGGTCAGAGGAAGTAGTCCCCCACGCGGATCCCGTAGCGCTCGGGATCGCCGGTCTTGATGATGGTGCGGCGGAAGCTCCCCGCCGCGTCGCGCTCGGCGAGGTCGGCGAGGTCGCCCGGGTGCAGCACGTTGCCGAGCGGGTCGCTGACGATGCGCACGATCGGGCGCGACACCATGTCGGGCAGCGGGTTGGCCCCGTGCACGATCGCGAGCTCGAACGTGTCGAGCACCACGAAGGTGCCCACCGGGTAGATGCCGAGGAGCGCGACGAAGGCCTTCACGATCACGGGGTCCATGCCGCGACGCGGGTTGTCGCGCATCTCGCGCAGCACCTCGGACGGGTCGAGCGCGTCGGACATGTACACGCGGCGCGTGGTGGCGGCGTCGAAGCCGTCCGCGACCGCGACGATCTTGCTGTAGAAGCTCATCTCGGTCATCCGCAGCGAGCGCGGGTACCCGGTGAGGTCGCGCTTCATGTGGTGCTGGTAGGCGACGAGCATCGAGCGGTACGGGAACTCGGACTGCTCGCGGAGCTGGAAGAGCGCGAGGACACCGAGCCAGGGGTGCGCCGCGACCAGGCGCCACTCCTCGTCATTGAGCATGTCCGGCTTCTGGATCACGTCGATCGGCACGCGCGACTTGCCGATGTCGTGGAAGAGCCCGGCGAAGCCGAGGTCGTAGAGCTGCATGCGCGTCAGGCCGAGGCGCCGGCCGAGCGCGACCGAGAAGATGCAGACGTTCACGCAGTGGGTGAACGTGTAGTCGTCGTAGTCGCGGATGGTGGTCAGCCCGATGAGCGACGACTCCTCGGAGAGGATCTGGTCGACGATCCCCTGCACCACGCGCTTGATCTTCCGGATGTTCGGGCTCGCGCCCATGCGCACCGAGTTGATGACCTCCTTCGTGGTGGACACCGACTGCTGGTACGTGCGCTTGGCCCGCTCCTTCGCCTCGCCCGCGTCCGCGGGATCGTCCGCGCTCTCGACCGGCGGCGCCACCTCGAAGACGCCGACGGTGGTCTCCGCGAGGCGGCGCTGCAGCAGCTCGAACCGCTCGGCGGGCGCGCGTCCCTGCGGGTTGGCCAGGAACGCGAGCAGGATCGTCCAGTCGCGGATCGTCGGCTTCTCGTGGAAGCGGATCAGCCCCACGCCGGCCTCGCGGCAGCGGCCGAGGATGTAGGAGAAGCTCGTGTAGTTGTCGAGGTCGAGCTTCATCCGCGTCGCGTTGAGGAACAGGAACTCCCCGGCGAGGCGGAACTCGCACTCGCCGTCCCCCGCGATGAGCTCGCCGCTCAGGCTCGTGAGGTCGTCGAGCGCCTTCTGCACGACGGCGTTCTCGAGCGGGTACATCTTGAGGTTGCGGAGCGCGACGTAGAGCCCGAGCACCCAGGTCCGGCCGATCGAGCGGACCTTGCCCTCACCGAGGCCGGAGGCGGACGGCATGCTCGTCCGCGCGACCGAGGGCCGGCCCGTGGGGGGCGTGCCGCCGGGGGGCGTGCCGCGCGGGTCGCTCACGCGCCGCCCCCGCGGAGCGCCCGCGACACCGCGCTCTTCACGATGACCTCCTTCTCCCCCACCGCCTTCTCCAGCACGCCGCGCGCGGCCGGCGTCCCGATGCGACCGAGCGCGATCGCCGCGCAGGCGCGCAGCTCGGGATCCTCCTTCCGCGAGAAGAGGCCGCCCTTCGCGTTGAGCAGGCCGTCGAGGAACGGGATCCCGCCGTCGCCGCAGAGCGCGCCGTAGAGCTCGAAGATCGCGATCCGCTCCGTGCGGTCCGCGTCCTTCGCCGCCTTCCCCTTCACCATCGCATCGACCTTGCCGAGCGCGGGCCGGTGCGTGCGCGCGGCGAGCGCGCGCAGCGTCGCGAGCCGGATGTCCCGGTCCTCGTCGCCCAGCGCGGTCTCGAGCGCGGAGAGGGCCCCGGGCGTGCCGATGTCGGTGAGCGCGGTGACCGCGGCCGCGCGCAGTGGCCGCTCGGCGCCGCTCGCCAGCACCTCGCCGAGCGACGGGACGGCGGCCGCCGTGCGCATCGCGCCCGCGCGGCGGATCGCCTCGCGCGCCACCGCCGGCTTCTGGTCCTTGACCAGCCGCACCAGCTCCGCGGTGTTCGACTGCGCCAGGCGCTCGGTGGCCGCCTCGAGCAGCGGGCGCAGCGCCGTGTTCTGCGTCCGGTCGATGAAGTCCAGCAGCACCGCGAGCACGGTGGGCTTGAGCTGCGCGAAGAGCTGCGCGAGGTCGTCCTTCGCCGGCAGCGTCTGCGACTCCTCGAGCGCCTGCAGCATCTGCGCGAGCGCGTCGGGATGGCTCAGGCGATCGGCGAGGCGGCCGAGGCGGTCGCGGTCCGCCGGCGTGAGCTCGCGCGCGCGCTGCATCGTGCCGTCGACCTCCCGGAGGAGGAACGCGACCGACGAGAACTGGCCCGCCGAGAGGAGGTGGAGGACGAGGGCCTCGAGGTCGTTCGCCACCTCGGTGCGCACGAGCGGGTCGACCTGCAGCTCGAAGATGTCGAGCAGCGCACAGAGGACGAGCCGGCGCAGGTCGAGCTGGTACTCGCGGTCGGTCTCCTGCCGCAGGTACTCGATCTCGTTCTGGTCGAGGAAGTAGAGCGTGGAGTCGAAGTCCTCCATCCGGACCACGCCCGACGGACGCGGGGCCGGTGCGCCCTCTCCCGCGGTCGCGCCGGGCTCCGTCCGCTGCTCGGCGCGCGCCTCCGCGATCGCCGCCGCGGGCGGCTCGAACGACTTCCCCAGGGGCGCCGGCCACCGGCCCGGCTCCGCCGACGAGTCGAGCGGCGCCGACGGGTCGTTGATCTCGACGTACCGGTAGCGCATGAGCTGGAAGTCCTGCTCCCACAGCATCGTGAGCAGGTCGTCCTCGTGCGGCTGGGCGCGGCGGACGCGCGGGAAGATCGCCATCAGCCGCTCGAGTTCCTCCTCCTCGAAGCCGGGGAACAGGGTGAACTCGCGCAGGCCGTCCTTGAACAGCAGCCACGGCAGCGAGTCGCCGCCCTTGTCGACCTGCTCGTGCATCACGTGCCCCCAGCACTTGAACTGGGTGTCGGTGACGGTGACCACGAGGCTGCCGACGTGCTCCCACACGGGCGGGAACGCCTTCTTCACGTTCTCGAGCGCCTTGAGGTAGGTCGGGTTGTTGTGCATGTACAGCTGATGCGCCCGCACCGCCTTGTCGAGGAGCTTGAACATGTCCTCGACGAGCGGCGGAGGGCACGGCGGTGCCTCGCGCTCAGCCACCGACGCACGCGGCGCCGTCACGCGCGGTCCCGCGCCTCGAGCAGCGGCGCCACCTGCGCCACGTCCTTGTCGCCGCGGCCGCTCACGCAGAGCAGGACCGCGTCCTCGGGCCGCCAGCGGCCGGCCTGCTCGGCCAGCCAGGCCACCGCGTGCGACGTCTCCAGTGCGGGGATGATCCCCTCGAGCCGGCTCAGCAGCTCGAAACCGCAGAGCGCCGCCTCGTCCGTCACCGAGACGTAGGTCGCGCGCCCGGCGTCCTTGAGGAACGCGTGCTCGGGCCCGACGCCCGGGTAGTCCAGGCCCGCCGAGATCGAGTGGGCGGGGTGCACCTGGCCGTGCTCGTCCTGCAGCAGGTAGCTCAGCGTGCCGTGCAGCACGCCCGGCACGCCCTTGGTGAGCGAGGCCGAGTGGCGCCCCGTCTCGAGCCCCTCCCCCGCGGCCTCGACGCCGACCAGCTCCACCGATGGGTCCCCCACGAAGGCGTGGAAGATCCCCATGGCGTTGGAGCCGCCCCCCACGCAGGCGACCACGCTCGTCGGCAGCCGCCCGGCGCGCTCGAGCATCTGTGCGCGCGCCTCGCGGCCGATGATCGCCTGGAAGTCACGCACCATCCGCGGGTACGGGGCGGGCCCGACCACCGAACCGATGATGTAGTGCGAGTGCGTGCAGCTGCTCACCCAGTCCCGGATCGCCTCGCTGGTCGCGTCCTTCAGCGTGCGCGTCCCGGCCGTCACCGGCACCACCGTCGCGCCCATGAGCCGCATGCGGAAGACGTTCAGCGCCTGCCGGCGCATGTCCTCCTCGCCCATGTAGACCACGCACTCGAGGCCGAGCCGCGCGCACACGGTCGCCGTCGCGACGCCGTGCTGTCCCGCCCCCGTCTCGGCGATGATGCGGCGCTTGCCCATCCGCCGCGCCAGCAGCGCCTGCGCGAGCGCGTTGTTGATCTTGTGCGCGCCGGTGTGGTTGAGGTCCTCGCGCTTCAGCCAGACCGGCACGCCGAGGCGGGCCGAGAGGTTCGGTGCGTCGGTGAGCGGCGACGGACGCCCGACGTAGTGCATCAGGAACCCGTCGAGCTCGCGGTGGAAGGCGGGATCCGCCTGCGCCTCGGCGAGCGCGACCTCCAGCTCGTCGAGCGCCGGGACGAGCGTCTCCGGGACGTATCGTCCGCCGAAGGTGCCGAAACGATCCGATGCGACCGGCGCCATCACTCCTCGCGCAGGCGCGCCGCGTCGGCGAACGCCCGCATCAGTCCGTGGTCCTTGATCCCCGGCGCCGACTCGACGCCGGACGAGACATCCACCGCTCGCGGCGCGAGCCGCCGCACCGCCTCCGCCACGTTCCCCGGCCGGAGTCCGCCGGCCAGCACGACCGGGCGGGCGACCTGCAGCGCCCGCACCGCGGGCGCCGCCGCCGCCCAGTCGAACGCGACCCCCGTCCCACCAGCACGCCCCTCCACCGCGGTGTCGAGGACGAGCGCATCCACGCCCTCGAGCAACCCCGGCTCCGCCACCTCGACGGCCCCTCCGGTCACGCGGCGCACGGCCCAGATGGCCCCGCGGAACCCCTTCCGCAACAATAGAATGCGGTCCGTGCTTCCGCCATCGTGCAATTGTAGCACATCGAGCTCGCAGTCGTCCGCGATCGCGAGCAGCGCCTCGACCGCGATGGCGCCGAAGACGCCCACGCGGCGGACCGGGGCGCCCTCGAGTCCGGCGAACATGCGCTGCGCGCGCGGCACGTCGACGCGACGGGGCCCGCCGGCGAACACCGCGCCCGCGTACGATGCGCCGAGTTCCGCGGCCGCGGCCGCGTCCTCGGCGCGGGTCAATCCGCAGAACTTGAGTTCAACCACGGGCGCGGCGCGGCACGCCGGCGAGCGCTCGCACCGCCGCCTCCCCGTCGTCGGCCAGCGAGAGCGCCGAGCCCACGAGCACCGCGTCGGCGCCGAACGCGGCGGCGCGCTCCACCTCCGCGACCCCGCGGACCCCGCTCTCGTAGACCGCGACCCGATCCGGGGGCACGAGCGGCAGGAGGCGCTCGCCCACCGCGTCGTCGATCTCCAGCGTCTCGAGGTTCCGGTTGTTCACGCCGACCACGGCGCTCGGGACGGCGAGCGCCCGCTCCAGCTCGGACTCGCTCCGCACTTCGACGAGTGACTCGAGGCCGAGGCCCCGCGCGACCTCGGCGAGCAGGGCGAGGCGGGCCGGCGGGAGCGCCCGCGCGATCAGGAGCACCGCCGACGCACCGAGCGCGCGGGCCTCGATCAGCTGCAGCTCGAAGGTGATGAAGTCCTTCCGGAGGAGCGGCAGCGCCACCGCCGCCCGCACGGCCTCGAGGTCCTCGGGCGAGCCCCCGAAGCGTGTCGGCTCGGTGAGCACGCTCAGCGCCGCGGCACCACCCGCGGCGTACGCGGCCGCGCGCACCGGGGCCGACAGGCCCTCGTTGATCGCCCCCTTGCTCGGCGAACGCCGCTTGAGCTCGGCGATGACGGCCACCCGTGGGCCGCGCAGCGCCGCGGCGAGCGACGCGACCGCCGGCGCCTCGCCCGCGAGGCGCTCGATCCGCGCGATCCGCGCGCGGTCGCGGGCGAGGTCCACGGTGCGCTGCTCCGAGGCGCGCGTGAGCTCTCCGAGGGGCCCTTCCGGTGGCCGCCAGGCGGTGCCTTGTGCTTCGGTCAATGTTCGGATACCGTTACTTCGGGTACTGTTCGGG
>CAZPJF010000231.1:0-5950 GCA_964586095.1 uncultured Gemmatimonas sp.
GCCGGCGCGGGCGCCGCGGGCGCCGCGTACTGCACCACGCCCCGCGCGGACGGCGTCTTGCTCAGCCGGATCCGCATCCCCTTGTCGGACGAGATCTCCATGGAGTCCACCGTGGACTCGTCGAGCATCTCGAGGAGCTTCTTCACGTAGCGAAGGTCGATCATTGAGCGACGGATGAATGATGGAGGATGAAGGATGAAAGGGGCCGCGCCTTCATCCCGCCGGCCGAGGCCGGCGCTCACAACTGCAGCAGGTCCCGCGTGAAGGTCGTCAGCACCTCGGGGCCGTCGCCGCCGAGGACCACGTCGTCCTCGATGCGCACCCCGCCCCACCCTTCCAGGTAGATGCCGGGCTCGATCGTCACGACGGCCCCCGCCGGCAGCGGGGCCTCCGCGCTCCGCGCCAGCCGCGGCGCCTCGTGGATCTCGAGCCCGATCCCATGACCCAGCGAGTGCCCGAAGGCCTCGCCGAATCCGAGGCGCTCAATGTAGTCCCTCGCGAGCGCATCGGCATCCCGGCCGCGCATCCCGGCCCGAACGAGCGCCGAAGCGCTCCCGTTCGCCTCCCGAACCGCCGCGTGCACCTCCCGCTGCCGCGCCGTGGGCGCCGCCCCCACCACGAAGGTCCGCGTGATGTCGCTGCAGTAGCCGGCGTGGATGGCGCCGAAGTCGAACAGCAGCAGGTCGCCCCGCGCGATCGCCTGCCGCGAGGCGCGCGCGTGCGGCAGCGCCGACCGCGCCCCCGCCGCGATGATCGTCTCGAAGGGGAAGCCCTCGCTCCCGGCCGCGCGCAGCTCGAACTCGAGGCGCCCGGCGACCTCGAGCTCCGTCATCCCCGGCGCGACGTGCGGCAGCGTCGCCGTGAGCGCGTGCTCGGCGATCCGCACCGCCTCGCGGATCCGCGCCACCTCGCCCGCGTCCTTCGCCTCCCGCAGCACCTCCACGAGGTTGACCGCCGGGCGCCAGAGCCAGCGCGCGCCCTCGCTCGAGGCGTCGAGGAAGCGCGCCGCGTCCTGGTGCGTGACGTGCGCGCTCTCGAAGGCCAGCACCTTCGTGCCGGGGAGCGCCTGCAGCTCCTTCCAGAGCCGCGCCCAGAGCGACGACGACTCGATCGCGACCCGCACCTCGGGCGCGACCTCGTGCTTGACCTGCGTCGCGTACCGGAAGTCGGTGAGGAGCAGGCACTCGGTCGGCGTGACGAGCACGAGCCCGTTGGAGCCCGAGAAGCCGGTGAGGTAGCGCACGTTGGGCAGGGCGCTCACGAGCAGGGCGTCGAGGCCGCTCGCGGCGAGCGACTGGCGGAGCCGCACGAGGCGCTCGGGGACGCTCACGCGCGGAGCGCCCCGCCCTTCTCGAGCCGCGCGAGCGCCGCCGCCTCGAAGCGCCCGCGCACCCGCATCACCCCCGCCGCCTCGTCCGCCTCCGACGCCGTGATCTCCCCGGCCCGGTGCGCCTCGGCGAGCAGCCGCCCGTCGGTCATCGGCACGAGCAGCTCGACCTCGGGGCGCCGGTCGCGCAGGCGCGCGCGGAGGAGCGACCGCAGCGGCTCGAGCCCCTCGGGGGTCGCCGCCGAGGTGAAGAGCGAACCCGGCGCGAGGTTCGCGATGCGCGCCACCAGCGCCTCGCGCACCTCGGGTGCCAGCCGGTCCACCTTGTTGAAGACGTAGACCATGGGGATCTCCTGCACGCCGAGCTCGGCCAGCACCTCGTCCACCACGAGCCGCTGCTCCTCCCACGACGGATGGCTCGCGTCGATCACGTGCAGCAGGAGGTCGGCCTCCTCCACCTCCTCGAGCGTCGCGCGGAAGCTCGCGACGAGGTGGTGCGGCAGCTTGCGGATGAAGCCCACGGTGTCGGTGAGCAGGACCGCCTGGTGGTCGCCGAGGTCGACCTCGCGCGTGAGCGGGTCGAGCGTCGCGAAGAGGCGATCCTCCACGAACACCTCGGTGGCGCCGGAGATGCCGCGGAGGATCGAGCTCTTGCCGGCGTTGGTGTAGCCCACGAGCGACGCGCGGAAGGTGCCCGTGCGCCCCGCGCGCTGGACGTGCCGCGCCTTGGTGACCTCGGCGAGGCGCTCCTTGAGCAGCTTGATGCGGTGCCCGACCAGCCGGCGGTCGGTCTCGAGCTGCGTCTCGCCGGGGCCGCGGACGCCGATGCCGCCGCGGAACTTCTCCAGGTGGGTCCACATGCGCGTGAGCCGCGGCAGCGAGTACTCCAGCTGCGCGAGCTCCACCTGCATCCGCGCCTCAGCCGAGCGGGCGCGGGTCGCGAAGATGTCGAGGATGAGCTCCGCGCGGTCGATCACCCGCTTGCCGAGCTCCCCCTCGAGGTTCTTCCCCTGCGCCGGCGAGAGCTCGTCGTCGAAGATGACGAGCGTGGCCTCCTTCTCGACGAGCAGCGCCTTGAGCTCCTCCACCTTCCCGCGCCCGATGTAGGTGGCGGGATCGGGCCGGTCGAGCTGCTGCGTGAGCGTGCCCACGACGACCGCCCCCGCCGTGTCGGCGAGGCGCTCGAGCTCCTCGAGGTGCTCGGTGACGAGGTGCCGCGCGTTGGTGCGCTTGAGCGGCGCGCCGACCACGATGGCGCGCTCCTGCGGCGGCTGGAGTTCGATGAGGCTGCGGATGGGAGGGGCGGCTGGAGGGGGCGTGGCGCGCGGACGCCCGCAATCTACGCCGCCGCGCGCGCGCCAGCAGCGCTCCTCACCTCACCGGAACGAGTCGAGCCGCCCCGCCCCGGAATAGGGACGCGTGATGTTCCCGAACGGCGTGACCATGGTGAAGTTCCCCGTCACGCGGTAGTCCACGCTCCCCCGCTGCGCGAACTGCCGCACCGCCTTCTGCACCGCGGCGTACGTGAACTCCACGGGCACCACGACCTCGCTCGTGCCCTTGTCGGCGAGCGTGACGAGCTTCTCGATCTCCCCCGTCGCCACCGACGACGAGTCGACCCACACCTGGTAGGAGATGCGCGTCGCGTCGAGCCGGTACTCGTTCGGGTTGTAGACGCTCAGGATCACGTCGAGCGAGCCCCCCTGGAGCCCGATCCCCTTCACCTGGACGTTCTTCACCTCGACCACCGGGTTCGCGAAGACCTGCTTCGCGAGCGTCCGGCAGCCTGCCACTCCCGCCAGCGCGACCAGCGCGGCGCCCAGCATCATCGGTCGCATCCGTGCGTTCCTCGGTTCAGGGGGCGGAGCCCCGGGGTTCCTGCCGCGCGCGCAGCGCCGCCCACCAGGCGAGGCGCTTCGCGACCTCCTTCTCGAAGCCGAACGCGCCGGGCACGTAGAAGGTGCGGTCGGCGACCTCGTCCGGCAGGTAATCCTGCGGCGTGTACGCCTCCGGCGCCGCGTGCGCGTACTGATACCCGGCGCCATACCCCAGTTCCTTCATCAGGGCCGTCGGGGCGTTGCGGATGTGCAGCGGCACCGGCGCCGCCGGCGTCTCGCGCGCGGCCTCGAGCGCCGCCTTCCACGCCTCGTACACCCGGTTCGACTTGGGCGCCGTGGCGAGATAGACGGCCGCCTCCGCGAGCGCCAGCTCCCCCTCGGGCGAGCCGAGGAAGTGGTAGGCGTCGCGCGCCGCGATCGCGACCTCGAGCGCCCGCGGGTCCGCGAGCCCCACGTCCTCGGCGGCGAAGCGCACCGTCCGCCGCGCGATGTAGAGCGGGTCCTCGCCCCCGGCGATCATGCGTGCGAGCCAGTAGAGCGCCCCCTGCGGATCCGAGCCGCGCAGCGCCTTGTGGTAGGCGGAGATCAGGTTGAAGTGCTGCTCGCCCGACTTGTCGTAGATCGCGACGCGCTGCTGCAGCGCGTCCTCGACCAGCGCGCGGGTGATGCGGACCGGCGCGGGCCCGGCGGCACCCGCGGCGGACGACGGTGCCGAGGGCGCCGCGATCGCGCCGGCGCCACCGCCCGCCTCCGCGAGCACCGCCGCCGCCTCGAGCACCGTCAGCGCGCGGCGCGCGTCGCCGTCCGCCTGCACCGCGAGGAAGTCGCGCGCGTCGTCGTCCAGCACGAGCCCGCGCCCGCCCAGCCCGCGCTCGGCGTCCTGCAGCGCGCGGTCGAGCAGCCCGCCGAGCGCGGCGCCGTCGAGCGGCTCGAGCACGAACACGCGCATCCGGCTCAGCAGCGCGCCGTTCAGCTCGAAGCTCGGGTTCTCGGTCGTCGCGCCGATCAGCGTGAGCAGCCCGCTCTCCACGTGCGGGAGCAGCGCGTCCTGCTGGCCGCGGTTGAACCGGTGGATCTCGTCCACGAAGAGCACGGTGCGCGTACCGAGCACTCGGCGCTGCTCCGCCTCCGCGACGATCTCGCGGATGCGCGGCACGCCGTCGGTGACGGCGCTGAACGGGACGAACTCCCCCTCGACGTGCCGCGCGACGAGCCGCGCGATGGTGGTCTTGCCGGTGCCGGGGGGCCCCCAGAGGAGGATGGACCCGGTCTCCCCGCGCTCCATCGCCACGCGCAGCGGCCGGCCCGCCCCGAGCAGGTGCCCCTGGCCCGCGACCTCGTCGAGCGTGCGCGGCCGCAGGCGCGAGGCGAGCGGCGCGCCGAGCGGCCGCTCGAAGAGCCCCGGCGCGGGCTCCGGGCCTCCCGACCGCGACGCCCCGCCGCGCGCCACGCTCAGTGCCCCATCAGCGCCCGGAACCCGAGCGCGATCGCGCACCCCGCGAAGAAGGCCGCGTTGTGTCCCCAGCCCGCCTTCCCCTGGAACTCCGGGATGAGGTTGGACGCGCCGACGTACAGCGTGACGCCGGCGGAGAGCGCGAGCCCCCAGTGCTCGAGCCAGGCGAGGCGCTCGGTGAGCACCACGCCCAGCAGCGTGGCGACGCCGAGGGCGGTGGCGGCGCCGAACGCCGCGGAGCGCGAGCGGCCGGACGCGACCCAGAGCGAGGCGATCGCGAGCCCCTCCGGCACCTTGTGGAGGAAGATCGCGCCGAACACCAGCGCGCCGAGCTCCTGGCTCAGGTGGAACGCGCTCGCGATCGCGACGCCGTCGACGAAGGTGTGCAGCAGGAGCCCGGCGAGCGCCGAGACGCCCACGGCGGGGCTCACGTGGTGCGTCTCCTCGCCGAAGTGGAAGTGGCCGACGAGCGCATGCTGCGTCAGGTGGACCAGCAGGAAGCCCGCGAGGACCACGAGCGCGGCCCCCGGGCCGCCGGTCGCCATCGCCTCGGGGAGGAGCCCGGCGATGGCGACCACCACGAGGAACCCGGCCGAGAAGGCCAGGAAGAGCTCGAGCGTGCGTGGGGACCAGCGCGGATGCGCGGTGACCGCGGCGGCACCGACGAGGTTCCCCGCGGCGGCGAGGATGGCGTAGAGGAGGGAGGCCACGGCGGGAATCTACTCGCCGCGGCAAGCGCGCCGGGCGCAGCGCGGGTTGCGCGCGGGTTGCGCGCGGGTTGCGCGCGCTCAGCGCCGCCGCAGGCGCGAGGCGCGGGTCGCCCCCGCGCGCGGCGTCAGCGCACGCCCGAGGGCGCGCCGCCGAGCTTCCGCACGAGCCCGCGCAGCGCGAGCTCGTAGCCGTCCGCGCCGAACCCCGCGACGATGCCCAGCGCCCCGGGCGCGAGCCACGAGTGGCGCCGCTCCGGCTCGCGCGCGTAGATGTTCGAGAGGTGCACCTCGACGTAGGGCAACGAAACCGCCGTGAAGGCGTCCCGGATCGCGAGACTCGTGTGCGTCCAGGCGGCCGCGTTGACGAGCGCCCCCGCGACGACGCCGCGGCAGTTGTGGATCGCGTCGAGCATCCGCCCTTCGTCGTTGAACTGCGAGAAGAGCAGAGTGACCCCCAGCTCGGCCCCGACCTCCTCCAGGTGCGCCTCGATCTCGGCGAGCGTGGTCGTGCCGTAGATCTCCGGCTCGCGGATGCCGAGGAGGTTGAGGTTGGGGCCGTTGAGGACCGCGATCCTCACTGCGTGAGCCCCCGCAGCCAGCCCTGGAACTGGTCGAGGTCGTC
>CAZPJF010000232.1:0-5928 GCA_964586095.1 uncultured Gemmatimonas sp.
ACGGAGCGCCGGGCGCGCCCGCGGCGCGAGAGCCGCTCGGCGAGCACCGCACGGCCGATCCCGCGCGCCCGCGGGATGCGGCCCCGATCCCCGGCTTCCTCGAGGACCATGCCGCGCTCGGACTCGGGTTCGCGGCGCTGTACCAGCTGACGTTCGACCGGGCCTGGCTCGACCTCGCGCTCCGGCTCGCCGAGGCGACCGTGCGCTGGTTCTGGGACGATGAGCACGGGGCGTTCTTCGACACGGCCCACGACGCCGAGCGGCTCGTCACCCGCCCGCGCGACGTGACGGACAACGCGATCCCTTCGGGGACCTCGCTCGCCGTGGAGTTGCAGCTGCTGGTGGCGGAGTACACGGGTGACGCGGCGGCGCGGCGGCGCGCCGAGTACGTGCTGGCCACGCTCAGCGAACCGCTGCGGCGCGCACCGCTCGCGTTCGGCCACCTGCTCGCGGTGGCGGACCTCGCGGTGCATGGCGCCACGGAGCTCGCGATCGCCGGGCGACCCGGGACGCCGCGGTTCGACGCGCTCGCCCGCGCGGCGGCGGAGGCCTACGCGCCCTCGCTGGTCGTGGCCGGGGGCGAGGGGGAAGCGGTCGCCGGGCTGCCGCTGCTCGCGGGGCGCGCGGCGCCGCCGGGCGAGGCGCTCGCCTACGTGTGCGAGCGGTTCGCGTGCGAGCTGCCGGTCGCCGAGGCGGGCGTCCTGCGGGCGCGACTCGCGGCGCCGCGCTGACCGGTGCGGCCGGTCGCCGGCGTCAGAGGTCGGCGCAGGACTTGTTGATCTGCGCGCACCGCGTGCAGACGAGCTTGCACTTGCGCCACGTGAGCGCCATCGCGCCGCAGTAGTCGCAGGCCTCGCCGTCCACGGGATCCGGGGCCGGCAGCGCCGCAGCCCCGTCCGCCGCCACCGGCCGGGCGGGAACGTCCTCGCGCGTCATGCGCGCACCCCGCGCGCCGCGCGCCGCGCGAGGGTCCGCCACCGCACGGGCGTCGTGCACGGCCCGACGCCGATCACTCACGCACCTCGTGCTCGGCGGTGTCGACCCGCACGAAGGCGTTCGCCTCCTCGCTCTTGAAGATCCGGAAGAGCGCCCAGAGCGAGGGGATGAGGATCACCGCCCCGCCGGCGAGGCCGTACGCGACGAGGCGCAGCGTGACCGCGGGCGCGGCCGCGGACTCGACGGTATGCACGCCGGGCACGAGGGCCGGATACTGCGCGTACCCCCAGCCCCACACGATGGCGCTCACCTGCGCCACCGCCGCCGCGCGCGCGACGCGGTAGCGACGCCGCAGCAGCGCCCCGACGGCCATGACCGCGGCGATCCCGGTGAAGAACTGCAGCGGGACGGCGAGCGGCAGCGTGATCAGCCCGTCGGTGACCCGGAGCGCCGTGCCGCGCCCGAGCCCGAGCACCAGGAAGGCCGTGACGAAGACCGCCGCCGCGGCGCCGAGCGCCATCCGTCGGAAGTCGTCGCGCAGGTCGTCCTCGCGCGCCTCGACCGTGAGGTAGACCGCCGCGAGGTAGGCGAAGACCGCGAGCGTGAGCGCACCGGTGGCGAGGGCGAACGGCGAGGTCCACGGCGCGAGGTAGCGCTCGCGGAAGCCCGCCGCCGGCGGCACGGCGAGCGCGCCCGAGACGAGCGCCCCGACGCACGTCCCGAGCACGAGCGGCGTGACCGTGCTCGCGATGGAGAAGATGCGGCCCCAGTGGCGCTGCACCGGCGAGTCGGTGGAGTCGTAGGCGCGGAAGGTGAACGCCGACCCGCGCAGCACGATCCCCACCAGCATGAGCACGAGCGGCACGTGGAGGACCACCGAGAGGTGCGCGTACACGGGCGGGAAGCAGCTGAAGAGCAGCACGATCACGAGGATCAGCCAGACGTGGTTCGCTTCCCAGATGGGACCGATGCCATGCGCGATGGCCGCCCGCTGCCGCTCGGCCCGCGGCCCGCGCGCGAGCAGGTCCCAGACGCCGGCACCGAAGTCGGCGCCGCCGAGGATCACGTACGCGTTCAGCGCGAGGAGCGTGATCCCCGCGATGAGGTCGGCGAGCGTGACGGCGGCCACGCTAGACGTCCCGCCGGATCCGGCGTCCGGGGTCCGGGCGCGTGGAGAGGATCTGCGCCCAGAGGAGCCAGGCCGTGACGGCGCCGAGGAACAGGTAGAGCAGGGTGAACATCACGAACGGCACGACGAGTCCCGGCATCGGCGTGACGGCGTCGGCCGTGCGCATCACGCCCTGGATGATCCACGGCTGCCGCCCGACCTCGGTCACGACCCAGCCCGCCTCCACGGCGATGAACCCCGCCGGGGTGAGCCACGCGAGGAGCGTGAGCAGCGGGCGTGACTCGGCGACCTCCTGCCGGCGCACCCAGCGGAGCACGACCCACGCGCAGGCGAAGGCCATGAGCGTGCCGAGCCCCACCATCACCTGGAAGGCGATGTGCGTGATCGCGACGGGGGGCCAGTCCTCCTCGGGGAAGGCATCGAGCCCCTTCACCTCGGCGTCGGGGTCGCTGAACGCGAGGAACGAGAGCCCGCCCGGGATGTCGAGCGACCAGCGCGTCTCGCGCGTGGCCTCGTCGGGGAACCCGCCGATGCGCAGCGGCGCACGGCGCGCCGTGGTGAAGTGCCCTTCCATGGCCGCGAGCTTGGCCGGCTGGTACTCGGCGACGAACTTCGCCGAGAGGTCGCCGCTCACGAGCTGCAGCAGGCAGGCGGGCACCGCGACGAGCAGGCCGAGGTGCAGCGCCTTGCGATGGAAGTCGGAGCTCGCGTCGCGCCGCAGCATCCAGGCGTGGATCCCCGCCACCGCGATGCCGGTGGTGGCGAAGGCGGCGAGCGTCATGTGGAGCGCCTGCGGGAACGACGCGGGATTGAGCATCGCCGCGATGGGGTCGATGTCGGCCGGCTTGCCGTCGACGAGCGTGAAGCCCGTGGGCGCGTTCATCCACGCGTTGGCGAACACGACGAAGATCCCGGAGATGGTGCCGCTCACCGCGACGGCGACGCCGGCCCACCAGTGGGCGCGCGGCGAGAGGCGCGTCCAGCCGTACAGGTAGACGCCGAGGAAGATCGCCTCGGTGAAGAAGGCGAACCCCTCGAGCGAGAAGGGCATGCCGATGATGGCGCCCGCGTACTCCATGAAGGCGGGCCAGAGGAGGCCGAGTTCGAACGAGAGGACCGTGCCGCTCACCGCGCCGACGGCGAAGAGGATCGCGGTCCCCTTGCTCCACCGCTTGGCGAGGTCGAGCCAGGCGGGATCGCGGGTGCGGATCCACCGGTGCTCGGCGAGCACCATGAGCAGCGGCATGCCGATCCCCATCACCGCGAAGATGATGTGGAAGGCGAGCGACATCGCCATCTGCGACCGGGCGGCGAGCAGGTCGGTCACGCGGTCATTCGAAATCGAGGGCCAGGTCGAGCGCCGGGGCGGAGTGCGTGAGCGCCCCGATGCTGATGCGGTCCACGCCGCACTCGGCGATGCCGCGCGCCGTCTCGAGCGTCACGCCGCCCGAGGCCTCGGTCCAGCAGTGGCCCTTGGCCGCCTGGACGCCCTCGCGCAGCTGCGCCGCGCTCATGTTGTCGAAGAGGACCGCGTCGGCGCCGGCGGCGATGGCGGCACGCACCTGCGCGATGGTGTCGCACTCCACCTGGATGAGCAGGCCGGCGGGCACGTGCGCCCGCGCCCGCGAGACCGCCACGGCGACGTCGCCCTCGCACGCGGCGATGTGGTTGTCCTTGATGAGCACCGCGTCGCTGAGGTCACGCCGGTGGTTGCGCCCGCCGCCGCAGCGCACGGCGTACTTCTCGAGGTCCCGCCACCCCGGCGTCGTCTTGCGCGTGTCGACGATGTGCGCGCCGGTGCCCCGCACTGCCTCGACGTAGCGCGCCGTGAGCGTCGCGACCCCCGAGAGCCGCTGCAGGAAGTTGAGCGCGACGCGCTCCGCGCTCAGCAGGCCGCGCGCCGGCCCGGTCAGGAAGAGCACCGTGTCGCCCGTCGCGAGCGCGGCCCCGTCCTCGGCGTCGACGCGGATCTCGACGTGCGAGTCCAGCAGGCGGAAGGCCGCGAGCGCGAGCGGCACGCCGGCCAGCCGTCCCGCCGCGCGCGCGACGAGCCGCGCGCGCGCGTGACGGCTCGTGACGACCGTCGAGATCGTCGTCACGTCCTCGAACGCGCGGTCCTCCTCGAGGGCCGCCTTCACGAGGGCGAGCAGCTGCGGCTCGGCGAGCGGGAAGCCCGAGCCCACCGGCGCGTAGGTCGGCGTGGCGAGCGGCGTGATGCGCCGCGGGGGCGTCGGCTCGCGGTCGGGCATCACTCCCCGGGATCGACCTCGGGGGTCGCGGCGACGGGCACGCCGCCGCCGATCGCGACCATCCGCTCGATCGCGCGCCGCGCCCGGCCGGCGACCTCCGCCGGCACCGTGATCCGGTGCTGCAGCGTCTCGAGCGCCGAGAGCACCTTGGGGAGCGTCGTGACCTTCATGTAGGCGCACGAGGCGCGCTCGTTGGCCGCGTGGAACGTCTTGCCCGGGTAGGCCTTCCGCAGCCGGTGCAGGATCCCCACCTCGGTGGCGACGATGAACGCCGAGGCGTCCGAGAGCCCGGGGCGCTTGATCATCCCCTCGGTCGAGAGGATGTGCACGCCCTCGGGATCGACGTCCCCCGCACTCACCGCCTCGACCACGCTCGTCGCGCAGCCGCACTCCGGGTGGATGAGGAACTCCGCCTCGGGGTGCAGCGCGCGCTGCAGCCGGATGTTCTCGGGGTCGATCCCCGCGTGCACGTGGCACTCCCCCATCCAGACGTGGATGTTCTCGCGCCCGGTGAGGCGCCGGACGTGCGCGCCGAGGAACATGTCGGGGAGGAAGAGGATCTCCCGGTCGGCGGGGACCGCGTTGACGACCTCGACGGCGTTCCCCGAGGTGCAGCAGTAGTCGCTCTCCGCCTTCACCTCGGCGGTGGTGTTCACGTAGGAGACGACGACCGCGCCCGGGTGCTCGGCCTTCCAGGCGCGGAGCTGCGCCGCGTCGATCGTCGAGGCGAGCGAGCAGCCGGCGGCGAGGTCGGGGAGGAGGACCGTCTTGTGCGGCGAGAGGATCGCGGCCGTCTCGGCCATGAAGTGCACGCCGCAGAACACGATGACCTCGGCGCCGGTCGCCGCGGCCTCGCGCGACAGGCCGAGCGAGTCCCCGACGTAGTCGGCGACGTCCTGGACCTCGGGGCGCTCGTAGTTGTGGGCGAGGATCACCGCGTTCCGGTCCTTGGCGAGCGCGCGGATCCGGCGCTGCAGCTCGGCGACCTCGGCGGGGGCGGGCTGGGTTGGGGCCATCGGGGAAAGATAGAGGCGCCGCCGCGGCCGGGGTGACCCCGGTTGGTCGCGCGGCCCGTCCCGGGGTATGCTTAGGGAATGCTCCGGCGGATGCGGACGGCCCTCGGACTCACCGCGGCGCTCTGGACCCTCGTGTCCCTGAGCGCGCCTCGGGCGTTGCATCCGTGTCCCACGCCGGCGGTCGCGGCAGGACCGCAAGGTGCGGCCCCCGCGCACGACGCGCATGAGCATGGGCATGCGGCGCACCCGATGCCGGCGCCGCCGGCCGCGGATGCCGCCGCGGCCCCCGCGCCGGATGGCGATGCGCCCGCGCCGCCGCATCCCTGCGACTGCGTGGACTGCGGCTGCGCCGCGGCGCCGCTCGGCGCGTACGCCCCGCCCGTCACCTGCTTCGCGATCGCGGCCTGGCCATCGATCGCGTCGCCGGCCGCGCGCGACGCGGAGCGCCCCGCGGTCGCGGTCCTCGAGCGACTCCCCTTCGCCATCGGTCCTCCCGCGCAGATCGGCTGACCCGCGCGCGCGGCGCGCGGTGTGTGTCGCGCGCCCCCCGGGCGCACGCGGCCGCCGACCCTCGGCGCCCGCGCCACCGATCATCGAG
>CAZPJF010000233.1:0-5836 GCA_964586095.1 uncultured Gemmatimonas sp.
GCCATGGGCGGGTACGCCCCGCCGGCCGGCGGGAGCGCCGCGGGCGCGCCAGGCCCCACCGCCCGCGACGAGGAATACGCGCGCAAGGTCGCCGGCGCCGCCCGCTACACCACGGCGATCCGCACCTACGGCCACCTCGCCGTGCGGATCGACCCGCTCGGTGCCGCCCCGCCCGGCGCGCCCGAGCTGACGCTCGACTTCTACGGCATCACCGAGGCCGACCTCGACCTCGTGACCGGCGCCTCGCTCGGCTTCCCGCACCTCGCCACGGCCCGCGACGTCGCGGAGCGCCTCAAGAAGCGGTACTGCACCAACCTCGCCGTCGAGGTCGGCCACCTGGGCTCCGAGGAGGAGCGCGCCTGGTTCCGGCAGCTCTTCACCGAGGAGAAGCTCACCGCCCCCCTCACCGCCGACGAGAAGAAGGCCATCCTCCGCCGCCTCACCGAGGTCGACGGGTTCGAGCGCTTCCTCGGCAAGGCGTTCGTGGGCTACAAGCGCTTCTCCATCGAGGGCACCGACGCGCTGGTCCCCATGCTCGACGCGGCGATCGAGCGCTCGGCGGCCGCCGGCGCGAAGCACGTCGCCATGGCGATGGCGCACCGCGGCCGCATCAGCGTGCTCACGCACGTGCTCGGCAAGCCGATGCTGCAGATATTCGGCGAGTTCCAGGGGAAGCACGGCCACCTGACCGGCGCCTCGACGGGCGACGTGAAGTATCACCTCGGCTACGCCGGCCACCGCGCGACGCCGCACGGCACCGTCGAGGTGTCGCTGGTGCCGAACCCGAGCCACCTCGAGGTGGTGAACCCGGTGCTCCAGGGGCGCGCCCGCGCCCTCCAGCGCGACGCGCAGGACCGCCGCGTGCGCCGCGAGGAGGACGTGATCCCGGTCGTCATCCACGGCGACGCGGCCTTCCCCGGCGAGGGGATCGTCCCCGAGACGATCAACCTGTCGCGCCTCCGCGCGTACCGCGTGGGCGGCACGCTGCACGTCATCGTGAACAACCAGGTCGGCTTCACCACGGACCCCACCGACGCCCGCTCCACGCGCTACGCGAGCGACGTCGCCAAGGGCTTCGAGATGCCGGTCATCCACGTGAACGGCGACGACGCGGAGGCGTGCATCATCGCGATGCGCATCGCCGTGGCCTACCGCGTGCGGTTCAGGAAGGACTTCCTCGTGGACCTGGTGGGCTACCGCCGCTGGGGCCACAACGAGGGCGACGAGCCGAACTTCACGCAGCCGCTCCTCTACGAGAAGGTCCGGGCGCATCCCACGCCGCGGCAGGTCTGGGGCGCGCGCCTGGTGGCCGAGGGGCTCGTGGCGCCGGCGGAGGTCGACGCCCTCGACGCCGATGTCGCGCAGCACTTCCAGGCGCTGTTCGAGCGATCCAAGGAGGTCACCGACGACGCGCACGAGAGCGAACCGGGCTCGATGCCGTCGCCCGAGGTGCTGACCGCCGTGCCCGAGGAGGACCTCGTCCGCTGGAACGAGTCGATGCTCGCCTATCCCGGGGATTTCGCGCCGCACCCGCGCCTCGCCAAGCAGCTCGAGCGGCGGCGCGAGGCGCTCGGCGAGGCGGGCGGCATCGACTGGGGCCATGCCGAGACGCTCGCCTTCGCGAGCATCCTCGCCGACGGGACCCACATCCGCTTCACCGGCCAGGACGTCGAGCGCGGCACCTTCTCGCACCGGCACGCCGTGCTCAACGACGTCCACACGGCGCGGAAGTACGCGCCGCTCGCGAACCTGCCGGGCGTGGACGCGAGCTTCGAGATCTACAACTCGGCGCTCAGCGAGACCGCGGTGCTGGCCTTCGAGTACGGCTACTCCGTGGCCGCGCCCGACACGCTCACGCTCTGGGAGGCGCAGTTCGGCGACTTCGCCAACGTCGCCCAGCCGATCATCGACCAGTTCATCGCCGCCGACCGCGCCAAGTGGGCGCAGTCGTCGGGGCTCGTGCTGCTCCTCCCGCATGGCTACGAGGGACAGGGTCCCGAGCACTCGAGCGCGCGGCTCGAGCGGTTCCTCCAGCTCTGCGCCGAGGGGAACCTGCGCGTGGCCTATCCGAGCACCCCGGCCCAGTACTTCCACGTGCTCCGGCGCCAGGCCTTCGCCCCCGAGCGGCGGCCGCTCGTGCTCATGCAGCCCAAGTCGCTCCTGCGGCTCGCGAACGCGGCGTCGCACGTGCGCGACCTCGCCGCGGGGACCTTCCAGCCGGTGATCGACGACCCGCGGGCGGAGGAGAAGCGCGCGCAGGTGAAGCGCCTCGCCTTCTGCACCGGCAAGGTCTACTACGACCTGCTGGCCAAGGGCATCCCCGACACCGTCGCGGTGGTGCGCGTCGAGGAGCTCTATCCGTGGCCGCATGCGCGGATCGCGCAGGTCGTCGATGCCTATCCCAACATCGACGAGGTGGCGTGGGTGCAGGAGGAACCGAAGAACCAGGGGGCGTGGAGCTTCGTGGCGCCGCGGCTCCGCGTCTCCACGGGGAACGCGCTCGTCATCCGCTACTACGGCCGGCCGGAGCGGGCGAGTCCCGCCGAGGGCTATCCCTCGGACCACGCCGAGGAGCAGGCGCGCATCGTCGGCGAGGCGCTGCAGGCTCCGGTGAAGCCCACCGGGGCGCGCCGCGTGACCGGCTCGGCGCGCGTCGCGACGTGAACGAGCGGCGGGATGCGGCGTCCGCCTCGTCTCGCCGGGGGCTGAAGCCGGGACTCTTCCCGCGGATCACCGCGCGCCTTGCGCGCGTCGCGCTCGCGCAGGTCGCCACGCTCGCGTGTGCGTCCTTCGCGCTCCTCGCCACGCCGCGGTCCGCCTTCGCACAGGAGCGCGGCGCGGCCGCGCTGGAGCAGCTCGTCCGCGGCCTCACCACCACCGGCCGCGTGCTCGTGGTGGGCGCGCACCCCGACGACGAGGACACGCAGCTCCTCGCCTGGCTCGCGCGTGAGCGGCAGGTGCAGGTCGCCTACCTCTCGCTCTCGCGCGGCGACGGCGGGCAGAACCTCATCGGCAACGACCTCGGCGAGGCGCTCGGCGCCATCCGCACCGAGGAGCTGCTCGCGGCCCGGCGGCTCGACGGCGCCACCCAGTACTTCTCGCGCGCCTACGACTTCGGGTTCTCCAAGCACGCCGCGGAGACGTTCACGCACTGGGACCGCGAGGCGCTCACCACCGACGTGGTGCGCGTCATCCGCGCCTTCCGGCCGCACGTGGTGATCGCCGTCTGGAGCGGTACGCGCGCCGACGGGCACGGGCACCACGAGGCGGCGGGGCTCCTCGCGCGCGACGCCTACGACGCGGCGGCGGACACCGCGCGATTCCCGGCCGCCCTCCACGGCCGTGCCTGGGAGCCGGCCAAGTTCTATCGCGGCGCGTGGGCGCGCGGCCTCACCCCCACACTCACCTTCAACGTCGGCGCGTACGACCCGGTGCTCGGGCGCAGCCCGGCGGAGCTGGCGGCGGCGAGCCGCTCCATGCACCGCTCCCAGGGACAGGGCGGTCTCGAACGGCGGGGCGCGGTGATGAGCCGCCTCACGCGCGAGGCCACGCGCGTGAACGGCGCGACGCCCGCCGCGGGTGAGGCGTCGATCTTCGACGGCGTCGACACCACTTTCGCGCGGCTCACGGGACTGCGCGCCGAGGTGCGCACGCCGCTCGAGGAGGCGGGACGCCTGCTCGACTGGGCGCGCACGCACCTCGACCTCCGCGCGCCGCACCGCGTGGTGGACTCGCTCGCGCAGGCCGTGGCGCGGCTCGACCAGGCCCGCGCGCGGCTGCCGCGCTGCGGCTTCGGACCACGGCGCAGCGTGTTCGGGCGCACCATGACGGTGGAGCACTGCACCGCCGAGCAGCTCGACCTGGAGCCGGCGCTCGACGCGATGCACGCGCGCGCGCAGCGCGCGCTGCTCGCCGCCGCGGGGATCGCGATCGAGGTGGAGGCGGGACAGGAACTGCTCGCCTTCGGGGACTCGATGCCGGTGACCGTCACCGTGCACAATCGCGGCCGCTCACCGGTCACCCTCATGCGCGTGGTGATGACCGGGTCGCCCACGAGCGCGGGCAGCGGGATCGCGCCGGTGACGATCCTGCCTGACTCGACGGCGCGCGTGGAGCGCCGCGTCATCGGCCTGGTGGATTCGCGGCCCTGGTGGCTCGGCGGCCGGGACGGCGCGATGTTCGCCGACAATCGCTCGCCCGAGGACGGTGTCGCGCGCATCTCGTACGGGGCCGACGCGGCGCTCGTGCCGAGCGTGGCGGTGGAGGAGGGCGCGCGCCGCATGAGTGACGTCCGGGTGACGCTCCTCCTCGGCGAGGTCGCGACCGAGGTGGACGGTGGCCCGATGTTCCGGCGCGTGGCCGACCAGGTCCTGGGGGAGCGGTGGCGGCCCGCCGGCGGCGTGCCGACGATCACCATCGCGCTCGACCGCGGGCTCGAGTGGGTGCCGGCGGGGAAGCCGCTCGACCGGCGGATCCGCGTGACGCTCCGCTCGCACACCGTGCGCGAGCGTGGCGTGCGGCTGCGCTTCCTGCTGCCCGCGGGCGTGCGCGTGGAGGGGGCGCCCGACTCGTTCGCCCTCGCCGCCGGCGAGGTGAAGGAGCTCTTCGTGCGGCTCCGGGGCACGCTGCCGGCGGGCCGTCACGAGTTCGGGGTCGGCGCCGAATCGGAAGGCACCACCTACGTCGATGGCTTCCGCGCGATCGAGTACGAGCACATCCGGCCCCTGCGCATCTACCGGTCGTCGGCGTTCTACATCCAGGCGGTGCCGGTGACCGTGCCGCGCGCGCTCACGGTGGCGTACGTCACGGGCGTCTCGGACGCCGTCGCGCCCTCGCTGCGCGGGCTCGACATCCCGACCACGGTGCTCGCGCCCGAGGAGCTCCCGCTGGTGGATCTCTCGCGGTACACGACGGTGGTCATCGGCCCGCGCGCGTACGACGCACACCCGGAACTGGCCACGCAGAACCCCCGTTTGTTCGAGTGGGTGCGGCAGGGCGGGACGCTGGTGGTGCAGTACGGCCAGTTCGAGATGATGCGGGCGGGGATGATGCCGCATCCGGTGGCGTTCACGCGGCCCGCGGCGCGCGTCACCATCGAAGGGGCCCCGGTGCGCGTGACCGAGCCGGCGTCGAAGCTGCTCACGTGGCCGAATCGCATCACGGCGGCCGACTGGGACGGGTGGGTGCAGGAGCGGGCGCTCTACATGCCGAGCACCATCGACCCCGCGTACCGGACGCCGCTCGAGATGCACGATCCCGACGAGCCGGAGAACCGCGGGGCGATCCTCGACCTGCCGATGGGGAAGGGGCGGTACGTCTACACGTCGCTCTCCCTCTTCCGCCAGGTGCCGGCCGGCATCCCGGGCTCCATGCGGTTGCTGGTCAACCTCCTCTCGGCGGGGCTCACGCCCCCGCAGTAGGCGCGCGATGGCACGGACGCGGGTGGTGATCGTAGGTGGGGGATTCGGCGGCCTCAATGCCGCGCGCACGCTCGCGCGCGGCGGCCGCGACGTCGAGGTGCTCCTCATCGACCGCACGAACCACCACCTCTTCCAGCCGCTGCTCTACCAGGTCGCGACCACCTCGCTCGCGCCGAGCGACATCACCGCACCGATCCGGTGGATCCTGCGCGGGGAGAAGAACGTCACCACGCTCCTGGGCACGGTGGAGCGGATCGACCGCCGCGACCGCGCGGTGCGCGTGCTCGGCGAGCCGGAGCCCATCCACTACGACTACCTGATCGTCGCCACGGGCACGCGGCACGCCTACTTCGGGCGCCCCGAGTGGGAGAAGTGGGCGCCGGGCCTCAAGAGCGTCGAGGACGCGCGCCGCATCC
>CAZPJF010000234.1:0-5830 GCA_964586095.1 uncultured Gemmatimonas sp.
CCGCACCGGCCACCCCCGCCGTGCTCGGCGTCGTCGTCGACAGCGCGGGCACGCCCATCGCGAACGCGACGGTGATCGTCGCCGAGGTCGCGCGGAGCACCACCACCAACGCTGCCGGCGAGTTCGCGTTGCGCGGCCTCCCGGCCGGCGAGTACCACCTGAGCATCACGAGCATCGGCTACGCGCCGGGGCACCTCGTGGTGCGCGTCGCGCCGGCGGGCGACGACGTGCGCGTCCGGGTCACGCTGCTCGCGACCCCGCTGCGGCTCCAGTCCGTGGTCGTGAGCGCCTCACCCACCGGCACCGAGAGCGAGCGGCTCTCGCAGGCGGCGGTCGAGCTCTCCGGGCGGGCGCTCGCGCGCGCGCTCGGCTCGAGCGTCGCGGCGAGCCTGGCCGCCGAGCCCGGCGTGAGCCAGCGGTACGGCGGGCCCGCCGCGACGATGCCCGTGATCCGCGGCCTGACCGGCGACCGCATCCTCGTGCTGCAGGACGGCGAACGTGCGGGCGATCTCGCGGCCTCGTCGGGCGACCACGGGGTCTCGGTCGACCCCCTCGCGGCGCAGCGCATCGAGGTGGTGCGCGGCCCCGCCTCGCTGCTCTACGGCAACAACGCGCTGGGCGGCGTGGTGAACGTGGTGAGCAACGACATCCCCACCGCGGTGCCGACCCACGTGGAGGGCTTCATCGGGTCGCAGGGTGAGACGGTGACGCCGGGCGCCGCCGTGAGCGGCGGCCTCACCACCGGGCTCGGGGCGCGCAGCGCCCTCACGCTGCGCGCGGGGTACCGCGACATGGGGGCGCTCCGCACCGGTCGCGACGTCACGCTCGACGGCACCGACGCGCGCGCGACCAACGCGGCGCTCGGTTACGGCTATATCGGCGAGCGCGGCAACCTCGGCCTCGCGCTCCGGCACTACGACTTCGAGTACGGCGTGCCCGCCGAGCCGGGCGACCCCGAGGCGGGGATCCGCATCGACGGGCGCCGCCTCGGCCTGAGCGGTCGCGGCGCCCTGCAGCTGGGCAGCACCCGCGTCCCCTATCTGCGCGTGGAGGGCACCGCGCAGGACTACGTCCACGACGAGGTCGAGCCGAGCGGCGAGGTGGGCACCCACTTCGAGTTGCGGACGCAGACGCTGAATGCGCAGGCGACGACGGCGTTCGGCCGCTTCAAGGGCGCGATCGGCGTGCAGGGGCTCTTCAAGCAGTACGCGGCGACCGGCGAGGAGGCGCTCACGCCGGCCGCGGATTCCCGCGGCATCGGCGCGTTCGTCTACCAGGAGGTGGTGCTGCGCGAGACCGGGTCGGCGCACCCCTCGCATGAGGGGGACGTGTCGCTACAGCTCGGCGCGCGGTGGGACGACTACCGGATCGTCTCGGAGACCGGCGACCCGAAGTTCGGCCCGGGCCGCACGCGTGACTTCAGCAACGCGTCCGGCTCGGTGGGCCTGAGCTGGGCGGCGACCGAGGCGGTCACCGTGAGCGGCTCGGTCGCGCGCGCCTTCCGCGCCCCGACCGTCGAGGAGCTCTTCTCCAACGCGGTGCACCATGCCGCCGGCTCCTACGACATCGGCAACGCGGCGCTCCGCTCGGAGACGAGCACCGGGGGCGAGCTCATCGTCCGCGTGCGGAGCGGCCGCATCGTCGCCCAGGCGTCGGCGTACGCGAACCGCATCCGGGACTACGTCACGCCGGACATCACGGGCGACACGCTGGTGGATGGCGAGCTGCTGCCGCTCGTCCGCTTCACGCAGGCCGATGCCGACCTGCGCGGCGTCGAGGGCACGCTCGAGGCGCAGCTCTCGGCCACCCTCGTGGCGAGCATGATGGGCGACCTCGTGCGTGGCTCCGTCGTCGATGGCGGCCCGCTCCCGTTCATGCCGCCGGCGCGCGTGGGCGGCGGCCTGCGCTGGGAGCGCGGGCGCTGGTCGGCCGCGGGCGACGTCCGGCATGCGTTCGCACAGGACCGCGTGACCGGCGGCGACGTGGATGTCGCGACCGACGCGTACACGCTCGTCAACCTCAGCGCCGGGACCCAGTGGCTCGTGGGGAACATCCTGCACCGCGTCACGCTGCGCGCCGACAACGTGGGGGACGTGCGCTACTTCGACGCGGCGAGCCGGATCAAGCGGTTCGCGGCGAACCCCGGGCGGAACGTGTCGCTCGTGTACCAGGTGCAGTTCTGACCGCGCGAGGGGGCGGGTCCGGCGCGCGCCGGCCCGCCCCCGCCGAGGGTGCCCGCCGGCGGATCGCGCCGGGGCGCCCGTCGTACCGTGCCCGGCTCAGCCCGCCCGGGCGAACCCCCGCAACGTCGCGATCATGCGGCGGTCCGCCGAGATCCCGTCGTCCCCCTTCGGCGTCTCGAGCATCTTCGGCACGCGCGCGAGCCGCGGGTCGGTCATGATCCGCCGGAACGCGCCCTCGCCGATCGCGCCCTCGCCGATGAGCGCATGGCGGTCCTTGCGCGAGCCGCAGGGACCGACGGAATCGTTGAGGTGCAGCACGCCGAGCCGCTCGTGGCCGATCACGTCGGCGAAGCGCGCCCAGACGCCGTCATAATCGCCCGCGAGGTCGTAGCCGGCGGCGAACACATGGCAGGTGTCGAGGCAGACGCCGAGGCGGTGCTGGAGCCGCGACGGGATGAGTGCGAGGAGCTGCGCCATCTCCTCGAAGGTCGAGCCGATCACCGTGCCCTGGCCGGCGGTCAGCTCCATGCAGAGGCGCGTGGGCCCGGGTGCGGCCTCGAGCGCCTGCGTGATCGCCTCGGCGTTGCGCGCGATGCCGCTGGCCCGGTCATCCAGGAAGTTCCCGGGGTGCGACACGAGGGCATCGAGCCCGAGCGCGTTGCAGCGCCGCACCTCGGCGATGAAGCTCTCGAGCGACCTCGCGCGGAGCGTGGCGTCGGGGGAGGCGAGGTTGATCAGGTAGGAGTCGTGCGACGTGACCCAGCGCTGCGCGCTCGCGGCGAGCGCGGCGCGGAAGGCGGCGGCCTCGTCGCCCGAGATCTCCTTCTCCTTCCACTGGTTGGGGACCTTGGTGAACACCTGGATCCCCGTCGCGCCGATGTCATCGCCGCGCGCAGGGGCGAGTGCGACGCCACCCTGCGTGGAGACGTGCGCGCCGAGCGGCGCGAGCGGGTCCGGCGAAGGGACGACCGGCCTGGGGACGGTCGACGCGCGCACGGCGGCCGTCTTCTTCGTTGCCGTCTTCTTCGCTGCGGTCTTCTTCGTAGCCGTCTTCTTCGCTGCGGGCTTCTTCGTAGCCGTCTTCTTCGTTGCGGGCTTCTTCGCTGCCGCCTTCCCTGGCACGGACTTCCTCCCCCGCGCTCTCATCGCTGCCTCCGCAACCACTCGAGCGGATCCACCGCGATCCCGTCCCGCGGCCGCATCTCGAAGTGCAGCCGCGACGGCAGGTCCGGGTCCGCCTGGCCCACCGTCCCGATCACCGCGCCCTTCTCCACCTTCTGCCCGCGCCGCACGCTCGCCGTCTGCAGCGACATGTAGATGGAGTACGCGCCGCCGCCGTGCTGCAGGATCACCGAGAGCCCGTACGTCCCCTGCGGCTCGGCCATCACCACCTCGCCCGCCGCGACCGCCTTCACCGGGGTCCCGAGCGGCGCCCCGATGCCGACGCCGTTCCAGCGGATCGACGTGTTGTTGGGGTTCACGAGGCGGCCGAAGCGGTAGACGATCGTGCCCTCCACCGGCCAGTCGAGCTTGCCGAGGTCCGACGTGGTGAGCGTCCGCGCCGAGGGCGCCGCGTTCGGCCGCGCCTCGGCGCGCCGCCGCGACTCCTCCAGCGCCGCGATGATGCCGGCGAGCCGCTGCTCGTCGCGCTGCACCTGCTTGAGCCGTTCCTCGGCCTGCCGCGCCTGCGCCTGGATCTGCGCCAGCGTGCGCCCGCGCTGCAGTTCGAGGCGGCGCAGTCGCGCTTCCTCCTCCGCCTTCTGCTGCCGGTTCGTCTCCATGTCGGTGCGCAGCCGCACGAGGAGGAACCGCTGCGCGCTGATCTGCCCGCTGAGCGACTCCACGCGCTTCACGAGGGCGCGGTCGCGCTGGGCCACCAGGTGCAGGTACTTGTACCGTGCCACGAGCGAGCCGAACGACTGCGCGGAGAGGAGCGCCTCCACCGTGTAGAGGGGCCCGCGCTTGTAGATCTCCTGCACGCGCCGGCGCAGCGTCGCGCGCTTGATCGCGAGCTCGTCCTGCGTCCGCGCGAGGCTCACGTTCACGTTCTCGACCTCCTCCACGAGCGAGCCGAGCTGCTGGTCGAGGGAGCGCACGACGCGCGAGGTCGCGAGGGCCTGCCGTTCGAGGTTCGCGCGCTCGGCCGACACGTCGCGCGCGCTCGACTGCAGGCGGCGCATCCGCGCCTCGAGCTCCTGCCGCTCGCGGCGGAGCCGCTCGAGCTCGGCCTGCTCCTGCCGCAGCCGCTCGGCGGCCTGCTGGGCCGAGGGCGGGAGGCCACCGGCCTGCGCGCGCCCCGCGGCGGGCGTGAGGAAGAGGAGCGCCGCGAGGAGGTGCGCGGGGAGGCAGCGCGCGGCGCTCACACGCGCCTCAGGTGCCGCCCGACCGACACCGCGCTCCCGAGCGTCCCGATCGCGGCGCCGCCGACGACGCCGAGCACCGCGATGGCGCGCCCGAAGTAGGTCGCCTGCACCACGTACTGTCCGACGAACTGGTAGGTGAGCCAGGTGAGCAGCAGGGCGAGCACGCCGCCGAGCAGGCCCTTCAGGAAGCCCTCGATGAGGAACGGCGCGCGGATGAAGCCGTTGGTCGCGCCCACGAGCCGCATGATGTGGATCTCGCGGCTCCGCGCGAGGACCGCCATCCGGATCGTGGAGCCGATGATGATGATCGCGACGAGCGCGAAGACCACGCCGAGCGAGAGCCCGGCGGCGGTCGCGATGGTGCGCAGGCTGTAGAGCTTCTCGACCCACTCCTCGCCGAAGCGGATGTCGTCGATGAAGTCGTACACCTCGAGCCGCCGCGCGACGGCCCGCACGCTCTCGGGGTCGCGGAACCCCTCCTTGAGGCGTACCTCGATCGACGCCGGCAGGATGCCCGCCTCGAACACGTCCTCGAACTCCCCCATCTCGCGGCGCGCCCGGTCGAGCGCCTGCACCTCGGAGACGAGCTGGACGCTCGCGACCTCGGGGAAGGCGGCGATGTCGCCCACCGCGGCGGCGGTCGCCTCGGGATTGGTGCCCTCGGCGACGAAGCCCCGCACCTCCACGCGCTCCTCGACCTGCGCGAGCGCCTGCTTGAGGTTGATCGCGACGAGGCCGAAGAGCCCGAACGCGAAGAGCGAGAACGCGATCGTGGTGACGCTGAGCGCGCTGAGCATGGGCGCGCGCTGGAAGGCGCGGAGCGCCTCGCGGAGCGCGAGGTTCATCGGGCCCCCGGCGCGCCGTCGGCGGGCGCGATGGTCGGGACCGGGGCCTCGCCCGTGTACGGCCCCGGCGCGGGCGGCGCCGGGGGCGTCGCGGCGGCGGTGGTGCCGTCCGGGCCCGTGACCGCGCCGTCGTACTCGTCGGCCGGGGCGGGGTTCTGGGCACCCGAGTCGTACACGAGGCGGCCGCGGTTGAGCTCGAGCGTGCGGTAGGCGAGCGACTTCACCAGCGCGAGGTCGTGCGTCGCCATGAGCACCGCGGTCCCGGTCGCGTTGATGTCGCGCAGGAGCTGGAAGATCCCGCGCGTCGCCCGGTCGTCGAGGTTCCCGGTGGGCTCGTCGGCGAGGAGCACCAGCGGGTCGTTCACCAAGGCGCGGGCGATCGCCACGCGCTGCTGCTCGCCGCCCGAGAGCTCGTGCGGCAGGGCGGTGGCCTTGGCCG
>CAZPJF010000235.1:0-5814 GCA_964586095.1 uncultured Gemmatimonas sp.
CGAAGCTCGCGGTGTATGTGCCGTCGCCGTGGTCGATGACGGCCGAGAGCGTGCCGTCACTCGTGCCGGTGCCCAACGCGAACGCGACGGTCGCCCCGCCGGTCGTGCAGGCGTTCCCCTCGGCGTCGCGCGTGACCAGCGTGATCGTGGTGGACGAGCCGGCGGCGAGCGACGACGCCGCGACGGCGAGCGTGGACCGCGCGGCGGACGGCGGGCCCGGCACGACGGTGATCGTCGGCGGGGGCGAGGTAACGGGTTGCCCGCCGATCGTCGCGCCGATCTCGCGCGCGGTGCCCGCCAGCAGGCCGGTGAAGGTGGCGGTGTAGGTGCCATCGCCCTGGTCGGCGACCGCCGAGAGTGCGCCGGTGCTCGACCCGGCGCCGAGGGTGAAGGCCACCGCGAGGCCGCCGCCGCCGATCACCGCGCCGGTGGCATCGCGCACGGTGAGCGTGACGGTCGTCCCCGTGCCCGCCGCGATGCTCGGCGATGCGACGGTGACGGTGCTCAACGCGAGCGATGGCGGGACGCTCGTCACGGTGAGGCTCGCCGCTGCGGTCGTGACGGCGGCCCCGTCGAGGATGGCACCGAGGGCGCGCGCGCTGCCGGCGACGGTCGCGGTGAGGCGCGCGGTGTAGGTGCCGTCGCCGCGGTCCACCGTCGGATCGATCGTGGCATCCGACGTGCCGGCGCCCTTGGTGAAGCCCACGGTGGCCCCCCCGGCCGCGACGAGGTTCCCCGCCGCGTCGCGCGTCGTGAGGGTGAGCGTGGCCGTGTCGCCCAGGAGGAGCGAGCTCCGGCTGAGCGCGATCGTGGACGTGGCCGCGGACGGTGCGCCGGGCGTCACCGTGATCGCGACCGGCGGCGTGGTGAGCGGCTGGCCACCGACCGTCGCGCCGATGTTGCGCGCCGTGCCGGCCAGCGTGGCGCTGAAGGTGGCGGTGTAGGTGCCGTTCCCCTGGTCCGTGACCGCGGTGATGGTGCCGTCACTCGTCCCGGAGCCCTTCACGAGGGTGACGGTGGCACCGCCGCCCGTGAGCGCGTTGCCCTGTGCGTCGCGCGCGGTGACGGTGAGGACCGTGGACGCTCCGGACGCGAGGACCGTCGCAGCGGTAGTGAGCGTGGTGTGCGCCAGCGAGAGCGCGCCGGGCCGGACGGTGATGGCCGGCAGCGTCCCGCCCACGGGCGCCCCGCCGACCGTGGCACCGATCGTCCGCGGCGTGCCGACCGTCGTCGCGGTGAAGGTCGCGGTGTAGCTGCCGTCGCCCGCGTCCGTCACGGCGGAGAGGTCGCCGTCGCTCGTGCCCGGGCCCTTGGTGAAGGCGACCGCGAGCCCCCCCGCGGCCTGCCGGTTCCCCGCGGCGTCGCGGGCGATGAGCGTGAGCGTGGTCCCCGCGCCGGCGTCGAGCGCGTCGGCGCCGACCGTCACGGCGGAATGCGCCGCGGACGCCGCCCCCGGTGTCACCGTGATGGCCGGGGCGGCGGTCGTGACCGGTGCGCCGCCGATGGTCGCCGAGAGCGCGCGGGGCGCGCCGGCGAGCACCGCGGAGAAGACCGCCGTGTAGGTGCCGTCGCCGCGGTCGGTCACGGCGGAGAGCGTGCCCGTGCTCGACCCGGCGCCGAGCCCGAAGCCCACGGCGACGCCGGCGGTGGTGAGCGGCGCGCCCGTCGCGTCGCGCAGCGAGAGCGTGACGAGCGTGGTGTCTCCCGACGCGATGGTCGCGCGGCCGACGGTGAGGACCGAATGCGCGGGCGAGGGCGGGGGCGGCAGCACCGTGATCGCCGGCAGCGTCGAACTGAGCGGCACGCCCCCGACGCTCGCGGTGATCGTGCGGGGCGTGCCCGCGGCGGTGCCCGTGAACGTCGCGGTGTACGTCCCGTTCGCGAGGTCGGTCACCGGCGAGAGCTGGCCATCGCTGGAGCCGGCACCCTTGCCGAGCACGACGGCGTCGCCGCCCGCGGTCCGCAGGTTGCCGAGGGCATCACGCGCGGTCACGGTGAGCGTCGCGGCCGAGCCGAACGCGACGGTCGCCGCGGAGGTGGTGAGGGTGGAGGCGCTGGCCGAGACCGGTCCGGGCACGACGGAGAAGGACTGCGCCGACGTGAGCTGGCCCGTCCCGTTCACGGTCGCGCGGACCTGCACCGCCGTCCCGGCCGTGGTGGCGGCGAAGCTGGCGGTGTGCACGCCGCCCCCCGCGTGCGCCACCGCCGAGAAGGTGCCCCCGCTCGTGCCGCCGATGAGGGTGAGGACGACCGAGAGCGGCCCGGTGTGCGGCTCGCCGTCGGTGTTCCGGGCCGTGAGGGTCGCGGCGTAGGACTGCCCGGCCTGGTAGGGCCCGGCGGCCAGCGCCAGGGTCGACCGCGTGGGGTCGAAGTCCGGGACCGCGACCGGGCCGTCCCCGCTGCAGGCGAGCGCGGCCACCGAGATCGCCGAGGCCGCACCGGCGAGCCACCGCCAGCGACGGCCCATCGAGCCTACGGCGTTCGGGAGCTGGGTCATGCGTTCCACCTCTGGGCTGCCGCCCGCCGGGGCCGAACGGCCTCCTAGGGTGCAGTCGCTGCGGGGGGCCGTCAAGGTGCGCGGGGCGCCCGGCGCCTGCCGGGGATTCCACGATTGCGGCGTGTGGCAGGTGCGCCCAACGTGACCGTATCCCCTGGTCGCGGAGGCCGGGATGTCGCGTGAGAAGCTCCCAGCGCTCGGCGCGCTCGCCTGCTTCGGGCTCGCCTGGTTCCTCCCCATCGAGGCCGACGCGGCACGCCTCTCCGACGGGATCGTGCCCGGCTGGCAGGCCTTCCTCGTCGCGCTCGGGCCGATCACCTGGCATCGGTTCGCGGAGCTCGACCTGATCACCATCCGCGACCTGCTCATGGCGATGAGCGCGCTCTCGAACGTGATGATGCTCTACGCGTTCCTGCTGGTGCTCGGCTGGCCGCGGTTCCACTTCTGGCAGCCGCACCGGCTCTCGTGGCACCTGACGGCGGCGTTCGTGGTGAACGTGCAGTGGATGTGGCCGCGCGGGGGGGAGATGCTGCAGCTGCGGCCCGGCTACTTCCTCTGGTGCGCGTCGTTCGCGCTGATGGCGGTGGCGGTGCGGCGGCTGGAGCGGCGGCGGCTCCCGCAGCGGGCGCGGGGGCCGGGCGACCCGGTCGCGGCGTGGCGCGGGCGCGTCCACCGACCCAGCTTGTAGCGAGCCCGGCGCCGCCGGGGCTCGCGCGTCACTCCCCCCGACCCGCCCCCATGGCCCGCTCGCTGCCGCGCCGTCCACTCCGTGCCAACCCCTGGACCTGGATCCTCGGCGCGTTCGTCGCCTTCGCGCTCCTCCGCGCCGGCGCCACGCGCCTCACCGACTGGTGGTGGTTCCGCGAGATCGGGTTCGAGCGCGTCTTCCTCCTGCAGATCGGCGCGCAATGGACGCTCGGGCTCCTCGCGGCGGCGCTCGGATTCGGGCTCCTCTATGGCAACGCGCGGGTGGCGCTGCGCGGGATCGAGCTCGTGCGCGAGGACGTGCGCGTGCTCGCCCAGGGCGGTCTCGTCATGCGCGAGCGCCTCTTCGTGCGGCTGGCCGAGATGCTGGCGCTCCCGGTGTCGCTCCTCGGCACCTTCGTGATCGCGATGGCGGCGGCCGCCGAGTGGCGGACGCTGGTGCTGTTCATGAACCGGACGCCGTTCGGCGTCACGGACCCCGTCTTCGGGCGCGACATCGCGTACTACGTCTTCACGCTGCCGACGCTCGAGCTCGGCCTCGACCTCGTGACCACCGCGCTCGTCTTCGCGCTCGTGCTGCTGGTGGTGCCGATCTACGTGGCGCGCGGCGACATCGGGCTGCGCGGCTGGCGGCTGCGCGTGGACCCGGGGGTGAGCCTGCACACCGCGGTGCTGGTGGCGCTCGTGATGCTCGTCCATGCGGCGCGCCTGGCGTTCGTGCGCGCCCCCTCGCTGCTGCACCGGCAGCACGGGCCGCTGCAGGGCGCGAGCCTCACCGACATCTCGATCGTGCTCCCGTCGCTGTACGTGATGGCCGCGCTGCTCGCCGTCGGCTGCGTGGCGGTGCTGTGGGGGGCGCGCAGCGGGCGCGTGGTGCGGACCGCGGGGGGCGTGATCGTCGGGTACCTCGCGCTCTCGATCGTCTTCACCGGCATCGTGCCCAGCACGTACCAGCGCCTGGTGGTGCAGCCGAACGAGCTCGCCAAGGAGGCGCCGCAGATCGCGCACCACATCGCGGCCACGCGCACGGCGTGGGGGCTCGACCGCGTGGAGCGCCGCGAGCTGAGCGGGGGGCAGGAGCTCACGGCGCGCGACCTCGAGGAGAACCGCGCGACGCTCGAGAACGTGCGGCTCTGGGACCGCGGCCCGCTGCTGCGCACCTTCGGGCAGCTGCAGTCGATCCGCACGTACTACGAGTTCGTCGCCGTCGACGACGACCGGTACGTGGTCGACGGGCGGCTGCGGCACGTGCTCCTCTCGGCGCGCGAGCTGGACGTGCGCTCGCTCCCCACGCGGACCTTCGTGAACGAGCACCTCACCTTCACGCACGGGATGGGCCTCACGATGGGGCCCACCAACCAGGTCACGCCCGAGGGCCTGCCGGTGCTCTGGGTGCAGGACCTCCCGCCCGCGTCGAGCATCGCGCGCACCATCACGCGGCCGCAGATCTACTTCGGCGAGCTGCCGAGCACCTTCGCGCTCGCGCCGTCGCGCCAGCGCGAGTTCGACCACCCGGCCGCGGAGGGCGACGAGGGGGTCTACTCGCAGTACGCGGGCACGGCGGGCGTGCGCGTGGACTCGTTCCTCCGCAAGCTGCTCTTCGCGATGCGGTTCCGGTCCCTGAACATCCTCCTCTCCGGCGACCTCACCGACTCCACGCGGGTGCTCTTCCACCGCAACGTGCGCGAGCGGGCGGAGAAGGCGCTCCCGTTCCTGCGCTTCGACCCGGACCCGTACCTCGTCGTCACCGACAGCGGACGCCTCGTCTGGATCCTCGACGCCTACACCGCGACCGACCGGTACCCGTACTCGGCGCGCCTCCGCGACGGGACCAACTACCTCCGCAACAGCGTGAAGGTGACGGTGGAGGCGTACGACGGCACGATCACGGCCTACCTCGCCGACCCCGCGGACCCGATGATCCGGACGCTCGCGCGCATCTACCCGTCGCTCCTGCGCCCGCTGGACGAGATGCCCGCCGACCTCCGTGCGCACGTGCGATACCCGGAGGCGCTGTTCAATGCGCAGACGCAGCTGTACGCGACCTTCCACATGACCGATCCCGAGACCTTCTACCACCGCGAGGACCAGTGGCAGATCCCCGGCTCGGGGGTGGGGCCGGAGGACACGGGGTACCAGCGGCACATCGTGATGACGCTGCCCGGCGAGGAGCGGGCCGAGTACCTGCTGATGCGGCCGTTCACGCCGCGCCAGAAGGACAACCTCGCGGCGTGGATGGTCGCGCGGAACGACGGCGAGCGGTATGGCGAGCTCATCGCGTACCGCTTCCCGCGGCAGAACCTCGTGTTCGGGCCGAACCAGGTGGCGAGCCGGATCAACCAGGACACCGAGGTCTCGCGCCAGGTCTCGCTCTGGGACCAGGGCGGGAGCGAGGTGATCCGCGGCGAGCTGCTGGTGATCCCGATCGAGGCCTCGCTGCTCTACGTGCAGCCGCTCTACCTGCAGGCGCAGGGCGGGCGCATCCCCGAGCTCAAGCGGGTGATCGTGGCGCACGAGGGGCGCGTGGTGATGGACGAGACGTTCGAACGCGCGCTGCAGGTGATGTTCGGCGGTTCGATGTCGGCGGTGTTGGCCGGTCTATGCCCATTGCT
>CAZPJF010000236.1:0-5804 GCA_964586095.1 uncultured Gemmatimonas sp.
AGACGCGCACCGTGCCGTCGCCGAGGAAGGAGCCGACGTTCTGCGCGGTGCCGCGCCCGACCATGTACTCGAGCCAGCGGCCGAAGCCGTGCGGGCCGGTGAACTGCGAGAGGAGCCGCCGCGCCGCGGTGTCGGCCGGCGCCTCGGCGGCGAGGATCCGGTCGTTCACCGGGCCCACCGAGGAGCCCTCGCCGTGGATCGCCGTGGTGATCCCCTGCGTCACCATGGAGATGGCGCGGCCGTCGCCGAACATGTAGTGGTTGATCGAATGCGCCTGGATGTCGATGAAGCCGGGCGCGACCACATGGCCGGTGGCGTCGACGCGCGTGGCCGCGCGCGCCGCGCGGAACGCGCCGCGCGGGCCGATCGCCGCGATGCGGTCGCCGCGCAGGGCGACGTCACCGTAGAACCAGGCGCTGCCGGTGCCGTCGACCACGCGGCCGTTCTCGATCACCACGTCGAAGGGGCCGGAGGCCGGGACCGGCGCGGTGCCGGCGGGACCGCGGGTGCCGCACGCGGCGCCAAGGAGGAGGCCGAGCAGGGCGAGCCGGCGCGGGGGCCGTCGACGGGCGGGGGCGGACGTGGAGAGCATGGGCCGGGCGGGTTGGGTTGAGCGCAAAGATACCGCGCGCAGGGCATCCTGCCCGGCGCGCGGTCCCCTCGCTTCCTCCCGCCGCCGGAGCGCGATCCCCTCGCCTCTGCCCGCCGCCGCGCGACGCGCCCTTGCTACGGATCGCCGTGATGCGCGTGCGGCGGGGCGAGGATCGGTTCGGCTCCGGGGCCGAGCGTCGCGCGCAGCCGGCTCGCGAGGGTCTCCCACGCGGTGCGCAGGCGCGCCGAGTCCTGGGCATCGATGAGGCCGCTGCCGGCCGCATGCGCCGCCACCTCGAGCGCGACCGCACGCGCGCCGGCGATCGCGTCGTCGACCGCGGCCGCCGTGCTCGCCGTGCGCAGCCCCGCGTCGGCGAGGACCTTCCGCAGGTATCCGTCGCCGTCCGCGACGCCGAGCGAGAACGCGCGGCCGATGGCCGGGTCGATGTCGTCCGGTGCCCGCAGGCCAAGGCGCGCGAAGGGGAGCGTCCAGTTGTCGGCATCGTAGCGGTCGGACGGGTTCGGGAGTGCGGTCCAGATATGGAGCACCCAGACGCGCGTCGCAGTGGGGTCGCCCGGCGTGGCGCGCGCCGGGCGCGCACCGCTCTCGTCGCCGAGCAGGCCGCTGTGCTCGTGCCAGTACGCGGGCCAGCCGGGGGCGCCCGCCGTGGAGTCCCCGCGCGTGGTGATCACGAACCCCGCGCCGAGCAGGGTCGGCACGCCGCGGATGTTCGCGTAGGCGAGCATCGTCGGCTGGCCCGGGTCCACGCGCTGCGCGAGGAGCGCCCCGGGGTGCAGCCAGTGCTCCCCCATGCCGGGGAAGTCCGTGCCGATCCGCCGGTAGCCGGCCGCGATCGCCGCGCGGCGGTCGGCGTAGCGCGCGATCCCCTGCGCGGTCGCGTCGGCGAGCGAGTCGAGCCGCGCGCGGCCGTCGGTCGCGAGCAACGCGCCGACCACGCACCCGAGCAGCGCGATCACGGCAGCACCTCCACCGAGTCCTGGTTCACGGCGGCGAGCACCTGCGCCAGGACCGGTCCGCTGAGCCCATAGGGGAACCGGCTCACGAGCCGCAGGCGCCGCTCGCGCACCGGGTCCATCCGCGCGACATCATAGATGTCGAAGTTGTGGCTGATGGCCATGACGTCGACCTGCCGGATGCGGGCCCAGGGGATGCGGACGAGCCGCTCGTCGCGGACCACGAGCCCAGCGGAGTCCACGAGATAGAGCTCGCCGTAGCGCGGCGGCGAGCCGTCGCGCAGGTGGAGCGTGACGCGTGCGCCGGTCGGATTGACGGCGACGTGCACGTCCTTGGGCCTGGTGCCCCAGACGCAGCCGCCGAGGAGCGTGAACGCGAGGAGGATGGTGACGGGTCTCATGGGGGACTCAGCGGACGGGGATGGAAGAGGAGTAGAAGGCCCGCTCGAACGAATCCTGCTGTGCGGTCCAGCGGCGCAGCGCGGTCAGCACCGCAGCGTCGCCCGGCACGAACGGCCCGTCGCGCGTGGGCGCGGTGATCCAGGTGGTGCGGAGCCACTCGCGATACCAGCCCTGCCAGGCGATCAGGTAGGTGGTCTCGCGGCCGGCCGCCGGCTCCACGGACCGGGCGCGGTCGAAGACCAGCGTGAGCCGTTGGCCGGGGCGCGTCTCGAGGTAGCGATCGTCGGCCGCCGCGACCGCGGCGACGGCGGCCGCGTCCATGACCGGTCCCTCGCCCACCGCGGGGGTGGGCACGATCACGGAGTCGACGGCCAGGGGCACGGTCGCCGGTCGCGTCACGACGCCCGCGACCCGCACCTCGTCGATCCGCCAGTTGTCCGCGACGAACCGGAGGCGCACGCGCGCGTTCGCCGCGTCGCGCGCGGGGCGCGGGAGCACGACGGCGACGTCACGGAACGCGATGGGACCGACATCGCCGAGCCGCGCGTGCCCCTCGTACGCGAGGTCGGTGCGCGGCGGGACACCGTCGACCGAGACGCGCATCCCCATGGTGCGCACGTACCAGCGTGAGAGGTCGACCGTGCGGCCGATGTGCTCGAGGTCCTTGGCGAGCCACTCGGCCGCGTCGGGACCGCCGAGCATGCCCTCGTAGAGCAGCACCGTGTTGAGCAGCGAGTTGCGCATCCGGAGGACCACCGCGACCGAGTCCCCGGGCGGGAGGTCGGCGAGGTCCAGGTCGATCCAGTCGTCCAGGTCGCCCTCGTGCGCGGCGCTGACGGTCGCCGGTGCGGACGCGAAGAGCGCGCCGTCGCGGTCGGCGAGCAGGTCGCGCAGGTCACGACCCGCGCGGTCGCGTGCGCCGGCCACGCGGCCGAAGCCTCGCAGCTCGACCGGGCGTCCTCCCTGGTCGGGGACCACGCTGGCGCCGGCGGCGTGCCGCACCGCGACGACCTCCACGTGATTGATGAAGTGCGTCTCGAGCGCCTCGTTGCGGAGCTCCAGGCGGATGCGCCCGTCGGCGTCGGCGCGGGCGCGGAGCGGGTCGAGGTCGCGATGCTCCATGAGCGGCGAGATCGCGTACGAGAAGCCCTCGGCCTGCAGCGTGAGGCCGCGTCCCTCGTCGGCGTAGATCGTCGGGCAGGAGCCGAAGATGGCGACGGCGAGTCCCGCGGCGGCGAAGACCCCGACCGCCGTGGCCGCCGCGGTCACCACCAGCGTGGGGGCGACCAGCGTCTTCTCGTGGAACGCCTCCACGCCGAGCACGCTGTCCATGGGGACCGAGGTCCGCGCCGTCGAGGCGCCGCTGAGCAGCGGGAAGTGCTCGCCGGCGCCGAAGATGCGCGTGCGGGAGACCCGGGCTCCGGTGGCGAAGAGGACCATGCTGCCGTCGTGCAGGTGGACCTTCACCGGGGACCGGATCTCGCTCACGCGGTCGTCCGCCGGCACCGGGAGCTCGCGGACGTCGGTCTCGATGAAGCGGTGCACGCAGGCGGCGGCGAGCAGCAACGCCGCGCAGACGAGGGGGGCGACGAGGCGTCGCAGGAACGACCGGCGGTGGGGCATGTGCGATCTCCGTGGTGGGGCGTACAGGCCAAGGTTGGGGAGACCGATGCCTCCCGCCCATACGTCGTTCGACGTAGGCGCCCCCGCGGGATAGCTTCCGGGAGGCGCCCATCCCACCCGTCATGCCGCAGGCCCGCCGCCCGCACGTCGCCTCATCGACTCGTCTCGTCGCCTCGCGGCGCACTTCGGTGCGCGGCCGATGGCCGGTGCGGGCGTGGGCCACCGCCCTCGCGTGCGGGCTCGCCCTCGCGGCCCCCGCGCTCGGCGCGCAGGGCGCGCTCGTCCTCCAGTCCGATTTCGGGACGCGCGACGGCGCCGTCGCCTCCATGAAGGGGGTCGCCGTCGGGGTCGATCCCGCGCTCCGCATCCACGACCTCACGCACGAGATCGCGCCGTTCGACATCTGGGAGGCGGCGTACCGCCTGCGGCAGGTGACGCCGTTCTGGCCGTCGGGCACGGTCTTCGTCTCGATCGTGGATCCCGGCGTGGGCACCGACCGCCTCGGGGTCGTCGCGCGCACGCGGCGCGGCCACCTGGTCGTGACGCCCGACAACGGCACGCTCACGCTGGTCGCGGACGAGGTCGTGGAGACGCGCGTGATCGACCTCGCGCGGCACCGGCTCGCGGGATCGGAGCGGTCGCACACGTTCCATGGCCGCGACGTGTTCGCGTATCTGGGCGCGCGGCTCGCGGCGGGCGTGCTGCGCTTCGACGAGGTGGGGCCCCCGCTGGCTCGCGCGCTCGTGCGCCTCGACGCGCCGGCCGCACGCCGCGAGGGCGGGACGCTCGTCGGCATGATCGCGATGATCGACCGGCCGTACGGCAACCTCTGGACGAACATCCCGGCGGCGATGCTCGATGACGCGGGATGGCGTCCGGGCGACACGCTGCACGTGTCGATCGCGCACGAAGGGCGTGCCGTCGCGACCCTCTCGACCCCGCTGGCGGCGAGCTTCGGTGCGGTGCCGGTCGGGGAGCCGGTGGCGTACCTGAACAGCCTGCTCGAACTCGCCATCGCGTTGAACCAGGCGAACTTCGCCGAGCGCTACCGATCGGGCGCGGGCCCCGGATGGGTGATCCGCGTCACGCGCACGAGGGACCTGCGTCGCTGACGCATCACGCCGTGATGGCCCGGCGCCGGGATCCGCGATCCGGGCACCGATACTGCACATGATGTCGTTGCCGCGGACCTCCCGCCGGCACGCACCCTCACGACCCGCCATGACCTTCCCAGCCCTGCGGCGCCTCACGCGCGCCGCGCTCCTCGCGCCCCTCGGCTTCGTCGCGGCGTGCGACGTCCCCTCGGAGCCCCCGATCCTCCAGCAGACATGGGTGGTGCCCGCCGATTCGGTCACCGTCGGCGTCGCGCAGATCCTGCCGGCCGGCGTCGCCGTCAACGGCGGCGGGACCGCGTTCGTCCTGACCACGCCCACCGGGAACATCGGCACGACGCTCGGCGCCGTCTGCGGCCAGCCGGCCTGCCAGTCGCCCGGCGCGGTGACGGCGCCGGTGCCGGCCTTCACCTCCGCGCCGGGCGCGATCGCGACGAGCATCGCGCTGCCGGCCTCGGTCACCTCGGCGAACCTCACCGGCGGGCAGCTCGAGCTCGCGGTCACCAACAACCTCGGCTTCGATCCGCTCCGGCCCAACGGCGCGAGCGCGCCGTTCGGCTCGATCGCGATCACGATCGCCAGTGGCGCGCTCAGCGCGACGACCACGCTGCTCGGCGGCACGCAGGCGCTCCCCAACGGCGCGACGACCACGCTCGCGGTGCCGGTGCCGGCGGGGACCTACACCGGCACCGTCAGCATCTCGGTGGTGCTCGACGTGCCGGCCGGCGGCAACGCCTCGCTCGCGGCGGGCAACGCGTTCGCGGTGGCGGCGTCGCTCACGAACGTCGCGGTCGCGCAGGCGAGCGTCGTCGTGAACGCCGAGCCGATCAACACCACGCCCTCCGAGTTCGACCTCTCGGGGCTCGAGTTCGCGGATGAGGTGCAGTCGGGCGGATTCCTGCTCTCGATCGACAACCCGTTCGCGGCGACCGCGTCGCTCATCCTGACGATCGCGGCCCCGGCGCAGGACGGACAGGGCGCGGTGAACGTGGTGAAGGCGGTGAACGTCCCGGCGTCGGCCATCGCCGCACCGGTGACCGTGACCCTCACGCAGGGTGAGCTGCGGTCCCTCCTCGGGAAGTCGGACGTGACGATCTCGGT
>CAZPJF010000237.1:0-5792 GCA_964586095.1 uncultured Gemmatimonas sp.
GTCCATCGCCTCGACCGGGCAGAGCTTCACCGCGCTGCTCAGCTGGTGGCGGGAGCAGAACGCGCTCAGCCGGCATCTGTGGCCGGGGCTCGCGGGCTATCGGGTGGCCGACGGCACCGCCTCGGCGTTCTCGTCCGCCGAGATCCCGAGCCAGATCGGGCTCATCCGCGGCACCGCCGCGCTGATCGGGGGTGCGAGCGGCTCCATCCTGTACAACGGCAGCAGCGTCCGCGCTGACCGCGGCGGCTACGTGACCCTGCTGCGCGCGGGGGCCTACGCGCAGGCGGCCATCCCGCCGGCGACCACCTGGCTCGACGGGGTGCCGCCCGGGCTGCCGGTTCTCAATGTGAGCGGGAGCGGCGCGTCGGTGCAGGTGACGATCTCGCAGGGCACCGGTGCCTACTGGTGGCTCGTGCGCTGGCGCGCCAACGGCGTCTGGTCGCAGCGCCTGGTGCGGAGCACGCAGGCCACGGTGAACATCAGCGCCCCCGGGTTCGAGGGGGTGGTGGTGAACGCCGTCGACCGGGTGGGGAACGCTTCGCAGGATGTGTTCTGGCGGCCGTGAGCCGACCGGCACGGGCGCCGTTCAGTCCGCGGCGCGCAGCGCCGCGATCGCGTGGCCGCACACCGTGCCCGTGGGGACCACCGCGTCGCCAACACCGGCGAGCATCACCGCGAAGCTGCACTGCCCCTCGTGCGTGCCGCGCACGAACCGCACCGCGCCGATGATGAAGCCCTCGAGCCACGGCGCGTCGGGCGTCGCCGGGTCCCGCAACACCATGTAGGTGTGGATCGGCAGCGCGGCGTCGAAGGTCCATGTGGCGCCGCCCACCGCCGTGCCGCACCCGCGATGGTCGTCGCGGACGTCGAAGGACGCGAGCCCACCCTCATCGAAGTCCAGCGCGCCGCGCACGAGCAGCGTGCCGCCGGCCGGGCAGGGCACCGTGTCCGCGAAGACGTCCATCAGGGAGGACCGTGCCTCGCCCTGCTGCGCGTCACGGAGGAGGAAGGTGAGGTCCACCGAGGACACCGTCGCGAGCGCCGTCACCACGTCGCGCGCCTCGGCCACGCTGAGGGGCGGCGCGTTCGGCTGGTCCACCGGCGGTGCCGCGGGCGGCCCGGCCGGCGGCGAACTGGGTGGCGCGAGCAGCGTGTCGTTGGAGTCGCTGCACGCGGCGAGCGATGCGGCGAGCGCCGCGACGAGCAGTCCGGCGTGCCGGACCGTCCGCAGCGGGCGCTGCGCTGCGCGACGGCGGGAGGTGGTGTGCATGGGCGTCGGGGTTCAGGGGGCGTGAAGGTGTCGATCGTGCATGCGTCCCCGGTCCCGCGCTCCCGACATCCGGCCCGGCGATCGCCGCGCAGCAGCCGCCTCAGCGATCGTAGCGCAGCACCCGCAGCGGCCCCTCGTCGCTCACGAGCGGCGCGAGCAGCGGGTCCGCGAGCACCTCCGCCACGTCGCGCTCCTGCCCGTCGATCCGCACCCTGCGCCGCACCAGCCGGATGCCGTGGCTGTAGTCCACGTACCAGTCCACGTGCCCCACGTACACCGGCTGGATCGGCACCCCGTTCGCGTAATGCCAGCCGTAGATCGCCACGCGGTCCGCGCGCCCGGCGAGCCGGTTGGTGAGCACCACGTCCTTCTTGATGCCGGCGACGAAGCTCCCGCGAGGACGCCCCGCGCGCTGCCGTTCGATGAGGAGGTGGTGCGCGTAGAAGGTGCCGGGCGCCTCGCGCGCCTCCGTGAGCGGCCACGGGTCGAGGTGTTCGTCGGCGGCACGCCAGATCCGGTCGACCATCATGCGCGTGGGGAGCGTGAAGCCGAACGCGTCGGCGAAGGCCTGCGCGACGTGCGGGCTCATGGGCATGCGCACCCAGTCGTCGTCGCCGCCGATCGCGAGGTAGTCCGGGAGTACCTCGAGCTCCACGCGACGCTGCACACCCGCGGAGTCGAGGGCCGTGTAGCGCACCGTGCGCGCGGCGCGCGTCCAGGCGGGGACGTTGCCGGCGAGGAGTTCGCGGCGGATCACGGCGTCGCGGTCGAGCGCCGAGAGCTCCGCGATGACCGCCGCCCCCGAGGGTGCATCGGCGCGCCGCGGCGGGATCGCTGCCGGCTCGGCCTCGGGGAGCGGCCGACCGGAGTCGACGAACGCGGTGTACGCCCGCCGCGCCCGCAGGGTCGTGCGCGCATCGTACCCTGCGCGCCCCCACCGGAGCGCGTGGAGGAAGCCGTTCATCTCGCCGATGAGCTCGGTGTGCAGGATCCGGTTGTCCGGGTTCGGATGTGCGAGGAGCTCCACCTGCGGCGAGTGCCAGCGCAGGAACGCGCCGAGGGTGTCGTGTACGAGGGTCAGCGCGGCCGTCGGCATGCCCGCCGAGCCCGCCGAGCCCGCCGTGCCCGCGAACGCCGCGCGCATCCGCTCCGTGGCGCGCCAGGTGCCGCCCGAGTCGGAGACCACCTTCTTCCCGTCGAGCGTGATCTCGCGGTCGTCGTAGGCCAGGCTCACGAGCCGGTGCGCCGGGTCGCGCCGCAGCCACGCCACGAGCGGCGCCGCGTGCCCGGCCGCGAAGTTGTAGTTCGCGTCGAGCAGCGCGATCCGCTCGAGCCAGTCGGGGAACGCGCGCTGCCCCTCGATGAAGCCGAAGACGAAGCCGCCGCCCCCCGAGTGCGCCGCGAGCGTCACGCGCACCCGCGCCGGGTCGCCGGCGAGCGCGCGCAGCTGGTCGACCATCCCGACGATGCGCGCGTTCGCGCGCGCGTAGCCGAGCTGCCGTCGCCAGGCCGGCCAGCTCCGGCCGTCGGTCTCGAGGTAGGCCACCACCGCGTTCGCGTGCCCCAAGGCGCGCAGCGCCCGCGCCTGCGCGGCGATGTGCTGGATGCCGTGCCGCCACCCCACGCCGGGCGCCATCGTGCGGCCCATCGTCTCGGCCGTCGTATTGCCGTTCGGGAGGGCGTACAGGATCAGCTCGATGGGCGCGCGCGGGTCGAACGTCGCCGGCGCGACGAGCGTGGCGGTCACGCCGGGAATGAGCGAGACGACGCGGATCGACTCTGCCGTCGATTGGGCGTCCAGCCGGGCGATCGGGACGGAGGCGCCGAGGGGTTGCCGGAACGAGCCGAGCAGGAATGGGCCCAGCACGAACGGGCCGAGCAGGAATCGCGCGAGACGAGAGCGCGACCGCGAGCCACGGCGCTCCGTCGTGCGGGGGGTGACAGCAGGCGCCGCTGCGCGCCTCGCAGACGCGTGCGACGGTTCGCAGCTACTTCGGGGCGTAGCCGTTCCTGGCACTCCGCAGACCTCCCTCGCGATGCGCCGCCTCGGAGAGGGCGTGCACGCCGGTGGCGTCGATCCACCGGTTGTAGAAGTTGAAGAGCGCGCAGACGGTGATCGCGTACCACGCCTGCTCGTCGGTCCACCCCGCCGCCCGCACCACGTCGAGGTCGGCCGGGGCGATGCGCGGCGAGTCCTCGTTCACGCGGTCGAGGAAGCGCAGCAGGACCTTCTCGCGCTCGGGGAGCGACGACGTCTCCAGGTCGTCGAGCACCTCGCGCACCAGCGTCTCGTTCTCCAGCAGGACCGCCGCGACCGCGGCGTGGGAGTGCATTCAGAAGGGGCAGTCGTTGCGCTTGCTGGTGCGCGCGGCGATGAGCTCGCGGAACCCCGGCGAGAGCGGGGCCTCGCCGCGGAGGATCTCCTGGGTGAAGCGGGCCAGGTGCTCCGTGGCGTGCGGCTTGAAGGCGAAGAGGTGCCAGATCTGGGGATACTCGCGTCCGGCGGCGCGCGCGGCGTCGATGGCGGGGGTGTAGCGCGAGGCCGGGTCGGGGGCGTGCTCGACGCCCGGGAGGAACATCGGGTCCATGCGGGGGGCTGGGGAAGGGACGGGCCAAGTGTACCGCGCGACCGCACTAGAACGCCACCCCGATCCGGAGCGACCGCGAGTTCACGCGCGCCGTCCCCACCTCGGCCGCGATCCGCAGCACCGAGACCTTCGCCACCGCGCCGAGCGACGCCTGCCCGCCGAACACCCGCTCGTCGCGCAGGTCCACCGCGTCCGTCGTCTCGTGCGCCATGGAGAGGTACCCCGATGCCGCCGCGTACGGCGCGAGCGTGAGCCACCCCGCGCGGAGTTCGCGGCTCGCCACCAGGTCCAGGCCGTACACCGTGTGGTCGAGGTCGTCCGGCCCATACATCGAGACGAAGCTCACGCGCGTCGCCGCCGACCACCCCGCGCGCGGCGCGGGGAAGAGCGCGTACTGCACCTGCGCGCCCCAGAAGCCGTAGTTCGCGTTCGGGTTCCGCGTGTAGTACACGCCGACGTCCGTGCGCGCGTTCACCCCGCCGCGCACCATCAGGCCGGGGAAGGCGAGCCCGTCGCCCTCGAAGAGCCAGTGCGCCGAGTCCGGGTGCACGAAGGTGTCGTTCCACGCGGCGTCGTGGTCGTCGATCATCGTCGTCCACTGCAGCGCCGAGACCTCCCAGGCGCCCTTGCCCATCGGCGCGGCGTCGGTGAGGGGGCGGAAGTAGGTGACGAGCCCCGCCTCGCGCGTGAACTGCCGCCACGCCTGCTGCGTGAGCGAGGCGTGGAGGACGAAGGAGCATTCCTTCCAGCGCGGGTCCACGTGGAGGACCGGGTGCTGGTGGGCCTGCGCCTGCGCAGCGGCGGGGGCGAGCAGGATGGCGGCGATGGCGGCGATGGGGAACGTCGAGCGGGCGCGTGGCATGGCGGTGAGCCTCCGTTTGAAGAGCTGCGGCGCGCCATCCGTGGCGGTGCCGCACCGCGCCCTACGCCCGCGGCGGCCGGCGGGCGGTGACCGGTTGCGCCGAGTTGTTGACCGGATGCGCCAACGTCGCGGCGTTGACGCCGAACCCGGGCGGCAGGACTATGGAAGGCGATGCCACGCGCGTCCTCGCCCACCATCGCGGCCACGAGCACCCTCGCCATGGTGCGGACGGCGCTGGCGCGCGGGGTGGAGGTCAGCGACCTGCTCGAGGCGGCCGGCCTCACGGTGACAGCCCTCGAGGAGCCGGACCTGCGGCTCGAGGCACCGACCGTGATCGCGCTCTGGGAGGGCCTGCGCCGCCGGACCGGCGACCCCGCGCTCCAGCTCGCCGCCCCCGCCACGCTCGCCTTCGGCGCCTACCGGGTGATCGACTACCTCGTGGCGACCTGCCCCACCGTGGGTGAGGGGATCGAGCGCTTCGTGCGGTACTTCTCGCTGATCGCCGAGGGGGTGGCGCTGCGGATCGAGCCGGGCGCCGAGCGGGTGGAGCTGGACCTCGCGATGGCGACGGGGGCCGCGGTGCCGCCGGTGTACGTGGACTACGTGTTCGCGGCGCTGGTGCAGCGGATCAGGATGCGGATCCGGCCGGAGCTCGCCGTGCTCGAGGTCGTGCTGCGCCGCCCCGTCCCCGCGGAGGCCGACCGCTACCGCGAGGTGTTCGGCGCCGCGGTGCGGTTCGGCGCCGCGGCGGACCGGCTCTGCTTCAGCCGCGTGGAGTGGGACGCGCCGACGCGCGAGGCCGATGCGGCGCTGGCGCGGCTGGTGGAGGAGCACGCGCGGCTCCTGAGCGCGCGCCCGACGCGCGGGGCGGGCGGGTTCGTGGAGGCGGTGGAGCAGGCGATCGCGGGCACGATCGGCCAGGGGGGCTCGGCGCGGGCGGTGGCGCGGGCGCTGAACGTGAGCGTGCGGACGCTGCAGCGGCGGCTGGACGAGTCAGGGACGACCTTCCGCGAGGCGTCCGAGGCGGTGCGGGCGCGGCTGGCCAAGGGATACCTGGCGGACCCGGCGGTGG
>CAZPJF010000238.1:0-5764 GCA_964586095.1 uncultured Gemmatimonas sp.
TGGTGCCGGAGATCGCCTCGCGCGAGCACCTCACCGCGGTGGTGCCGGTGACGCGCCGCGCGCTCGCCGACGCCGGCTGCGCCCTCGCCGACGTCGACGCGATCGCGGTGACGCACGCACCGGGGCTCGTGGGCGCACTGCTCGTGGGCGTGAGCTACGCCAAGGCGCTCGCGGCGGCGACCGGGCGGCCGCTCATCGGCGTGCATCACATGGAAGGACACCTGTTCGCGACCGCGCTCGAGCACCCCGACGCGACGCCGCCCTTCACCGCGCTGCTCGTCTCCGGCGGGCACACCATGCTGCTCGACGTGGAGCGGTGGGGCCGGTACCGCCTCCTCGGCGAGACCCGGGACGATGCGGCCGGGGAGGCGTTCGACAAGACGGCCAAGCTCATGGGGCTCCCGTACCCCGGCGGCCGCCACATCGAGGCCCTCGCCCGCACGGGCGACCCGGCGCGCTTCCGCTTCGCGCGCCCCATGCTGCATGGTGGCCAGCGCGTGGGCGACGCCGACTACTTCGACGTGTCGTTCAGCGGCCTCAAGACCGCGGTGCTGCATGCGGTGCGCGCGAGCGACGACCTCGACCGGGACCGCCCCCACCTCGCGCGCGCCTTCCAGGACGCGCTCATCGACACGCTCGTGGCCAAGGCGATGCGCGCGGCGCGTGTGCACGGGCGGCGGCGCATCGTGCTGGGGGGCGGCGTCGCCTGCAACACCGCACTCGTCGAGGCGATGACCGCGGCGGCACGCGAGATCGGCGGGACCGTCTTCGCCCCGACCCCGCGCCTGGCGACCGACAACGCCGCGATGATCGCCGCCGCCGGGCTCTGGCGCCACGCGGAGGGGCAGCGGGACGGCGCCGCCCTGAACGCCCACTCGGCGCTCCCGATCCCCGGCCTCGTCGCCGCGGACGCGCCCGCCTAGCTTTCGCGCATGACGCCGATCACCCACCATCCGTTCTCGTACGACCTCGGGCCGCTGGAGCTCACCGGCTTCGGGCTCGCCATGCTGCTGGCCTTCGTGATCGGCCAGATGGTGGCCACCGAGGAGCTCGAGCGCCGCGGCGGCGACGCGGCCATCATGGGCGACATCACCGTGGCCGCGGTGATCGGCGGGCTGCTGGGTGCGAAGCTCTACTACACGGCGCTCGTCGGCGACATCAGCGCCCTGTTCAACCGCGCGGGGTTCGTCTTCTGGGGCGGCCTCGCGGGCGGGATCATCGGCAGCGTGATCGTGGTGCTGATGAAGAAGGACCGCTTCGCGCGCATCTCGGACGCGACGGCGCCGGGCCTCGCCGCGGCCTACGCCGTGGGCCGGAGCGGGTGCTGGGCCGTCGGCGACGACTATGGCACGCCGTGGAACGGCCCGCTCGCCGTCGCCTTCCCCGAGGGCGCGCCGCCGAGCACGGTGGCGAACCTGGTGCAGCAGTTCGGGCTGCGCGACTACGCCGACCTCCCGGCGCAGCAGGTGCTCGCGGTGCATCCCACGCAGCTCTACGAGACCGCGATGGGGACGGTGATGTTCTTCGTCCTCTGGCGGCTGCGTGACCACAAGCACGCGCAGGGCTGGCTCTTCGGACTCTACTGCGTGCTCCAGGGCCTCGAGCGGTTCGTCGTGGAGTTCTTCCGCGCCAAGGACGACCGCTTCTTCGGGATGCTCACGATGGCGCAGGTGATCGCGCTCGGCTTCATCGCGGCCGGCGTGGTGTGGATGCAGCTCCGGTCCCGCCCGAGCGACCGGTACCCCGGCATCACCGGCGCACCCGCCTAGCGCCCCTAGGTCACCGCCCGGTGCGGTCCGTCCGCCCGCCGCCGTCTGCGTCTCGCCTTCTGCCATCTGCCATCTGCCATCTGCCATCTGCCTTCTGCTCACGGATTGAACCAGTAGCTGACCTTGAGCAGGAAGGTGTTCTGCGGGTAGAGCTCGAAGAGGTCGCCGAAATCCCGCCCGAAGTCGAAGTCCGTCGGTCCCCCGCGTGCGCGGTCGCGTCCCTGCTGCCAGACCAGGAAGAGGATCGACCCCGGCCGGTACTCCCAGCGCAGGACCGTGTTGGTGCGGAGCTGCATGACGTTGAATCCGCCCGGGTCCGCGCCGCCGCCGTACGGGATGAAGCGCGCATCGTAGTCGGTGGACCGCGGGTCCCCGAGCTCCTTCCACTCCCGGAAGTCGCCGACGGTGACGAAGGGCTGCGCGTAGACCTGCAGCGACAGGTTGGGCGTGGCGGTGAAGTTCATGCGCGTGGTGATCCCCACCGTCCACTGCTCGAGCTCGGCGAACGTGACGTGCGCCGTGTCGGTGGCGACGTCGCCGATGTTGGTGAGCCACTGCGTGTCGTTGAGCGTGTAGTTGAGGTTGCCGCCGAGGCTCGCGTTGAAGCGTGACGAGACGCGGAACTGCCAGCTGGGGCTGAGCCACCAGCCGCGTGAGCGCCACTCGTCGCCGCGCCAGGTACCGGCGAAGAAGGTCGGCGTGTGCCAGATCCGCCGGTCCCCCTCCCACCCCGCCCACGCCTCGATGCTCGCCGCGCGGCGGTAGGCGCGCCCGCCCCGGGCGCCGCGGTCGTCGTACGCGCCGGGCAGGTCGCCGTTGACGCCCCAATGCAGCCAGTGCGTGTTGGGGAGCTCCACGTGCGCGTTGGTGTTCAGCGACGAGCCGGTGAGGAGCCCCTCGGTGGACCAGCTGTTGAAGGTGTTGAGGTTGAGGAAGTAGCGGCGGTAGAGCCGCGTCGGCACCTGCGCCTGGATCTGGTACCAGTTGCGGAGGATCTGCTGGTCGGCGCGGGTCTGGAAGCCGAGGTCGTTGGTCTCGTACCCCGGCGAGAAGCGCTGGTAGAGCGCCTGCCAGCGGGTGGACCCGCCGCCGAACTTGGAGACCGAGATGCGCTGGGCATCGCCGAGGAGCGACGTGCGCGCGGAGTCGACGTCGATGCCGTCGTCGGGGCGCTGGTAGCGGTGCACGCCGTCGCGCTGCGTGGCGAGGATCGACGTCGCGCTGCCGCGGACGACGCTCTGCGACACCATCGTGTGCAGCTCGTAGTTCCCCGAGCGGAACCGGTGCCGGAAGTCGATGCCGCCGGTGAGCGCCTCGCTGCGCATGAACTCGCGGGTGTCGGGGTCGAGCGTGCGGTTCACCGCCGTGAGCATGAGGCCCAGCCCGCTCTGGCCGTTCCGCAGGTCCTGCAGCACGCGCGCGACCATGTAGTTGGTCTGCGGCTCGATGGTGCGCCCGCCGGCGCCCGTCTCGCCCGCCGCCATCGCGTTGAGCACGCCCACGTTGAGCCCGCTCGCGAACCGACCCGAGACCTTCGCCGCGCCGAGGATCCGCGTGGCCGTGGCGTTCCCCGGCGCCTCGTACCGCTGCGACAGCTGCGGCGAGCGCCCGATCCGGCGCGAGTAGAAGAGGCCCGTGCAGCCCTCGTCGATGTCCCCGCAGTTGGTGCGGAAGTCGAAGATGCCCGCCCCCTCGAGGAAGAACGGGCGCCGCTCCTCGAAGAACTGCTCGAACGCGGTGAGGTTGAGCACCGCCGGGTCGGCCTCGACCTGCCCGAAGTCCGGGTTGATCGTCGCATCGAGCGTGAGGTTGGACGAGATGCCGTACTTCACGTCCATGCCCACCGCCTGCTGGAACGGGTGCGACCACCGGCCCGGCCCCTCGGGGCGCGTCACGTTCTTGCTCACCGAGTAGGGCACCACCTCGAGCCGCCGCGGCTGCGGCAGCCGGCCGATCCCCGTGATCTCCCCCGCCTGCGAGACGTAGCCCTGCCGGTCGCGGCGATAGAGCGGCCAGGAGATGCGCTGCCGCGTGCGGGCGACGTCGCGCACCGCGAGCAGGCCGAAGGTGTGCTGGTCCAGGTCCGCGAAGCGCATCTGGCTGAACGGGATCCGGAACTCGGCCACCCACCCGAGCGAGTCGACGCTCGCCTGGCCATCCCACACGGCGTCCCACGTCGGGTCCTCGACGTTGTCGTTGTAGACGTAGAAGTCGCGCTTCACGCCCGCCGGGTTCAGGATGAACTGGTAGGCCGTGCGGCGGTCATGGTACGAGTCGATCACCAGCTTGAGCTGCTCGCTCTCGGTGCGCACGTCGCGACGCGAGAGGAGCGAGATGATCGAGTCCGGCGCGGGATCGAACATCCGCCCCAGGATGTAGAGGTAGCGGTCGTCGTAGAGGACGCGCAGCTCGGTGCGGAAGCGCGGCTCGGCGCCGGTGTTGGGCTCGTACTCGAGGAACTGGTCGATCGCGGGGGCCGCGGCCCACGCGGCATCGTCCGGCCGGCCGTCGATGATCGGAGCCGCCGCGGCACGCACCGCCGTCGCGATCCGCGCCGCATCGGGCGGCGCGGCCGGGGCGTTGGAGGCCGCGCTCGGGCCGACGGCGACGGTGCGCGATTGCGCGCCGAGGACGGGCGACGCGAGGAGGAGCGCGGCGACGAGGACGACAGGGCGCGACGGCATGCGGAGTCCGGCTGGGGGACCGTCGAGCCGCGCGCGCGTGCCCGACGGGGGCGTGGGGGGACCACGCGGTTGGACAGCCGTCCCTACGGTTGGGTTGCGAGCCGGTTCCGCGTCAGCGGCGGTGCGCGCCCGCCACAGCGGGACGCGCCGGGGGCGTGTCGCTGGAAGCCGATTGCGCCCTGCCGCGCATCAGCGCTCGAGGATCACCACCGCGCCCGCGGTCTCGTCGGTGTGGCTCAGCGTGAGGTGCACGCGCGTCACGCCGAGCTCGGCGGCGCGCGCCGCGGCGCGCCCCGTGAAGTGCAGGACCGGCGGACCCTCGTCGCCGCGGCGCACCTCGGCCTCGCGCCAGCCGATCAGCTTGGCCTCGTCCGAGCCGGTGAGCGCCTTGAAGGCCGCCTCCTTCGCGGCGAGCCGCGCGGCGAGGTGCATCGCCGGGCGCGCACGCGCGGCGCCGTACGCCTGCTCGTGCGCGGTGAAGAGCCGGTCGAGCGCCCGCTGCTCCTTCCCGGCGAGGAGGCGTTCGACGCGTGCGATCGAGACGAGGTCGAACCCGACACCGACGATCATCGGACCTCCCGGCGCCGGGCCAGCGGCGCCCACGCGTTGGACGGCGCCATCACCGCTCCCGGCGCAGCACGCGCCGCCAGAGCGAGCCGCGGCGCCCGCGCGAATCCGCCAGCACCGGCAACGCGTGGCGCCACCAGTCATCCGCGGCATCGAACACCTGCTGCACGTGGGCCACCCACCGCTCCCACGCGGGCCGCCGCGAGGCGGCGGGCGCGGCCTTCACCACGGCCGCGGCCTCCTGCAGCCGCCGCAGGGCGGCCCAGACCGGCGCCGCGAGCTCCGCGAGTTCCGCCTCGAGCGCGCGGCGGTCGGGCGCCGACCCCGCGTGCCGCGCCGCCGCGAAGGCGGCGATCGCCTCGCGCAGCTCGCGCTCCAGGCGCGCCGCCTCGAAGGCCGCCACCTGCGCCTCGGCCGACTGCACCTTGTGCGCCGCGGTGCGCGCCTGGATGAGCGGCTTGAACACGCGGTCGTGGTCCGACCCCGGCGCCGAGGGCACCGCGAGCGCGCGGAGCGAGCGCGTGAACTCGGGCAGCTCGAACTCAGGCATCGGTCGCCGAATAGCGGTAGTCGCCGGTGAGCTCGCGGTCGCAGATCGCGGCGCGTTCCCCCGTGCGGTCCTCGTACAGCCGCACGAAGTCGGGGAGCCGCCCGACGGTGAACGACTCGCGCGGGAGGCCGAGGATCCGGATCGCGCGCTCGATCGCCGCCGGCTCGCCCTCGACCTCGGCGAGCACGTCCATC
>CAZPJF010000239.1:0-5755 GCA_964586095.1 uncultured Gemmatimonas sp.
GCGACGGCGAAGAGCGGCTCGAGGCCCGACGAGCAGCCGGCGATGATGGAGATGGTGCCGGTGGGCGCGACGGTGGTGACGTTGCAGTTGCGGAGCTTCTGCATCGGGCGGATGCGGTTGCCCGCCTCGTCGCGCGCGCAGGTGGCGTCGGGACCCCAGATCGACTGCGCCCACTCGGGGAACGGCCCCCGCTCATCGGCGAGGCGCTCGGACTCCTTCTTCCCCTCGACGTCCACGAACTCCATCACCTGGCGGCCGAACTCCACGCCCTCGGGGGAATCGTACTTGATGCCGAGCCGGATGAGCGCGTCGGCGAAGCCCATCACGCCGAGGCCGATGCGGCGGATGCGCTTGGCGAGCGCGTCGATCTCGGGGAGCGGGTACTTGTTGGCGTCGATGATGTTGTCGAGCATCCGCGTGGACAGGTGGATGTCCTTCGCGAAGGCCTGCCAGTCCATCTTCCCGTCGACCACGTAGTGGCCGACGTTGATCGAACCGAGGTTGCAGACGTCGTACGGGAGGAGCGGCTGCTCGCCGCACGGGTTGGTCGCCTCGTAGGCGCCAAGGTGCGGGACGGGGTTGTAGCGGTTGGCCTCGTCGATGAAGAACACGCCGGGCTCGCCGGTGCGCCACGCGCCCTCGATCATCCTGTCCCACACCTCGCGGGCGTCGAGCTGGCCGACGACCTTCTTCGAGATGGGATCGACGAGATCGTACTTCTCGCCCTTCTTGAGGGCCTCCATGAACCGCGTGGTGACCGCGACCGAGATGTTGAAGTTCGTGATCTTGGTCAGGTCCTCCTTGCACGCGATGAAGTCCATCACGTCCGGATGGTCGACGCGCAGGATGCCCATGTTGGCGCCGCGGCGCGTCCCGCCCTGCTTCACCGCGTCGGTGGAGGCGTCATAGAGCTGCATGAAGGAGATCGGCCCGCTCGCCACGCCGGTCGTGGAGCGCACCATCGACCCCTTCGCGCGCAGCCGCGAGAAGGAGAAGCCCGTGCCGCCGCCCGACTGATGGATGAGCGCCATCGAGCGCAGCGTGTCGTAGATGCCGCTGTGCCCGTTGGACAGCGCGTCCTCCACGGGGAGCACGAAGCACGCCGAGAGCTGGCCGAGCGGACGGCCGGCGTTCATGAGCGTGGGCGAGTTCGGCTCGAACCGCCGCTGCGTCATCAGCTCATAGAAGCGGTTGGCGACCTCCTCGACCTGCTTCTCCGTCGCCCCGTACCGACGCTCCGGCTCCGCCACCGTCGTCGCCACGCGCCAGAACATGTCCTCCGGCGTCTCCACGGCCTTGCCACTCTTGTCCTTCACCAGGTAGCGCTTCTCGAGAACGGTCCGGGCGTTCTGCGACAGCGTGGCGGGCGTGGCGGGCGGATTCACCGGAAGCGGCATTGCGACTTCTCCAACGAAGGGTATTGAGCCAAACCCGAGAGCGGCCTGGCGGGTCCCAGTGGGGATCCCGGTCGGTTCGGGGGTCGAGGGCGGCAAAGCTACGGCCATCGTGAGGCCGCGCAAGCAGTTGGTAACTTCCTGCAAAACAACGAGTTACAGATTGGCAATCACGAAAGCGTCGCGCACCGGACCTTTTCCACGCGTCGCCCACTGTCGCCTGTCCCATCCAGCTCAGCGACACCGTCGGAACACTGGACCAAAGTCCACGACAGCGCCGCAAACATCGACAGGTAAATGACTTATCCCTTGTACCACATTCGTGCCTTTCGGGACGGTTTCGCCCGGGGGACGCAACCTACCCCGCCCTCACTTCGCACACCAGTCCTTGACTTCGGAGCGGCACGCTTGCCCGGAACCGCGACACGCATCACACGGACGGGACGTCCGCGCGCGAGGTAACCGGAGCGCCTGTCACGACTCACCACTCACGGCGCCCCACGCCCGCCATACCGCTCCTTCAAGCCGACGTAGGTCTCGACGCCCCGCGCCACCCGCTCCCGCAGCTCCGCATCCAGCGCCCGCACCACCCGCGCCGGCACCCCGGCCACCAGCACATCCGGCGGGATCACCTTCCCCTCCCCGACCACCGCGCCCGCCGCCACGAGCGCCCCGGCCCCGATCACCGCGCCATTCAGCACCACGGCCCCGATCCCGATCAGCGCGCCGTCCTCCACCGTGCAGCCATGCACCACCGCCCGGTGCCCGATCGTCACCCGCTCGCCGATCAGGCACGGCAGCCCCGGGTCGCCGTGCAGCACCGCGCCATCCTGCACGTTGCTCCGTGCACCCACGCGGATCCGGTCGCGGTCGCCGCGCAGCACCGCGCCCGGCCAGACGCTCACGTCCGCGCCGAGCTCCACGCGCCCGATCACCGTGGCCGACGGATGCACCCACGCGCTCGCCGCCACCTGTGGCTCGCCGAACGGCGTCCCGCGCTCGATGCCCATGGGCTAGAAGCTGCTCCCGAGCGAGAAGTAGACCGAGCTCTCGCGGGCCGCGAACCGGGCGCCCTCCACGGGGCGCGCGAAGCCGAGCCGGAACCGGTAGGCCCGGTCGTACTGCAGCGCGGCGTCGAGCGCGAGTTCGCCGCCCACGCTCGCCATCCACGCCTTGGGCGGCAACGCCGCGGGGCAGACGAACGAGTCGGCGATCGACCGCGCGCACCAGGCCGCGCCCGCGTCGGCGAAGGCGGTCATCGACGCCTTCTGGAAGTAGACCGGGAGCAGCCGCACGCCCCGGCCAAGCAGCGTGAGCGGCGCGCGGTACTCGGCGCTCGCGGCGCTCGCGCGCACGCCCACCTGCGCGCCCGCAGGGAAGCCGCGCACGGCGAAGGTGCGCGGCGACCCGCCGATCACGATCCCCGGCAGGATCTCGAGGGAGCGGCTGCTGATGCCGCCCGCGCCGAACGCCCAGCCGCTCGCGTGTCCCGTCACCCCGTGCGCCGCGCGCAGCGCGACCACGTGCCTGGCGAAGCCCGGCAGCGGGATCGACTTGGCCGCGCTCATCGCGACGATGGTCTCCTGCGCCGACCCGGCCCCCGTGCGCGAGCGGAGCGACGCCGACGCGGTCACGCCGTCCTCGTTGGAGAGCGCGTTGAACGGGCGCTGCATGGTGCTCACCCCCACGGACGCGCGCAGCGAGCGCGAGGTGAACGGCGCGAAGACATCCGGGTCGGGGAACTGCTGGAGCAGCTCCGCCGGATACGTCCGGAAGTCGATCCGCTCCGCCTCGCCCCCGACGATCAGGTAGCTCGACAGCCGGACCCGCGGCCGGTCGAAGAGCACGTCGATGGCGCCCTGCTGACCGCGCACGCCGAGCCATCCGGCCAGCGCCCCCGTGTTGGTGCGGATGGCGGCATGCTGCCACTCCTGCTGCCCGCTCACGAACACCACCGGGATGCCGAGGCGGGCGAAGGTCCAGCCGCCGCGCGCCGTGACCTCCCCGCGCTCGTGCGAATACAGGACTTCGGCCGTCCAGTCGTGCCGCCCGACCACGTCGCGGCCGCCGGTCATGAAGCCGAGCGCGACGTCGCCCGGGCCGGTCTCGGCGAAGGTCGGGAGCCACCAGCGGGGGAGCAGCGTGCGCCACGCCGCATAGCGCGTCGCCCGCGCGAGGGAGTCCGTGAGGACGGGCGACGGCTGCAGCGGATCGTCCTCGGGCGCGACGGAGCGGCGGTCGAGCGGCACGGCGGCCGGCGCGTCGCGCGTGACCACGTGGTAGCCGTCGGCGCGCAGCTCCACCGCGGCGAGCCGCGCGCCCGAGGGCGAGACGTCCGGCGTGTTGAGCGCGGTCGCGGTCGACCACGCGAGGCCGTAGGCGCCGGCGCCGACCGCGCCGCGATACACCATGGGGCGGCCCTCCTCGTCGCTCACGAAGAGGAGCGTGCTGTCGCCGGGCTCCCAGGCGGGCGAGGAGACCACGCGCGGCACGGGCGTGCGGGGCGCGAAGCGCGCGAGTTCGCGCCCCGTGAGATCGAGCACCACAATCGACGACCGCCCGCCCCGGTCCCAGCGCACGGCCGCGACCCGCTGCCCGTCGCGGGAGAGCCGCGGCTCCGCCCAGGTGCGGTCGAGCGACCCGCGCACGAGCGGTCGCGGCTCGAAGTCGTTCGCCGGCTCGAGGATCACGAGGCTGGTCGTGCCCGGCTCGGTCCGGACGGCCACGATGCGGCCGCTCGCGGCGTGCGCGTCGGGCGCGGCGAGGCGCTGCCCGCGCGTGAGGCGCCGGCGCGAGAGGCCCCAGCCGCGATACAGGTCGGTGTGCAGCGAGTACGGGTCGGTGTAGTCGAGTTCGCCCTGCACCGAGCCGAGGGCCGGCACGGGCACGTTGGCATCGACGGAGTTGCGGCGGCCGAGGCGGCGGCGCGCGCCATCGGCGTGGAGTGCGTAGAGCCCGGCGGTGCTGCGCGCGTCGCTCGCGACGTACACGAGCGACCCCTCCGCGGTGAATCGCGGGAAGCGCGCCTCGAATCCGTGGCGCGTGCGCGTCTCGATCGACGGCTCGTCGGAGCCCGCGCCCGAGGCCCGCTCGGCGCGCGTGACCGAGTCGCGCCAGGTGCGCCAGTGCCGGCTGAAGCTCTCGCCGAAGGCGTCGCGCGCGTTGGCGTCGTGCCGCCAGGGGATCCAGCGCCCGCTCGCCGCGTCGACGTAGCGGCGCATGGCGCCCGAATCGGGGCGCGTGACGGCGTAGCTGCCGTAGAGGTAGGCGCGGTTGCCGCCGGGGAAGTAGGGCGTGGCGAGCGAGAGCGCGTCGAGCGACGGGAGCGTCCCGGCGATGGCGGCGGCGCGCACGAGCGCGGGGAACTCGGTCCCGGCGAGCCGGCCGGTGCCGGTGAGCGCGGTCTCGTAGTGCACCGCGAGCCCCTCGGTGATCCACGCCGGTGCGTACGAGTTGGGGAAGAGCGGCGCCGCCCGGCCGAAGATCCGCTGTGCGAGCGCCCAGGGGCCGCGCACCCGGTCGAGGTGGAAGATGTGGACCAGCTCGTGCGTGAGCAGCACCGCGTTCCAGTCGGCGTGGTTGCGCAGCGCGAGGTTCTCCACCGGTGGCCGCGCGTAGAGCACGATCCGGTTGGAGGGGTACGGCGTCGCGTAGCCGTTGGCGTAGTCCACGTTGTCGGCGAGCACGATGTCGACCGTGCCGCGCGGGGGGGCGAGTTCGTCGCTCAGGCGTGCCCAGGCGGCCTCGGCGTTGGCGGCGGTGCGGCGCGCGAGCGCCTCGAGCTCGGGTGTGAAGTGGACGCGGAAGTGCGCGGTGCGCAGCGTGCGCCAGGCGAGGTGCGGGCGCACCTGGGCATCCACGGGCGCAGGCGCGACACCCGCGAGCGCGAGCGCGAGTAGGACGTGGCGGAGGGATCGCACGGGGCCAAGTCTACGCGCGCGCCGGGCCGGATGCACCGGGGCGCTCACCTTCTCCCGTCCAGCGGTCGCCAGTCATATATTCGCCCGGATTCCCACAGCCCACCTCCCGTGACCGTCCGCTGTGCCGTCTGCGGTCGTGAGAACGACCCCTCGTCGAAGTTCTGCATCGACTGCGGCAAGCCCGTCGCCCCGAGCGGGGCGGTGAGCGCGGCGCTGGGCGAGACGCTGCGCGGCGTCTCGCACAACGAGCCGGCCAAGGGGAAGTTCGGCGTGCCGCCCACGCGGGTGTCGGCGCCCGGTGGAGCGCCGGTGGCGGGCGGCGGGGGCGCGACGGGAGGCGCGGGCGGCGCGGCGCCCCCGGTCCCCCCCGCGGGGACGCGTCCGGGCAGAACTTGACTTGTTGCAGTTCGACCCCGCGCAACCCCCTGGCCAGCCGATGGT
>CAZPJF010000240.1:0-5745 GCA_964586095.1 uncultured Gemmatimonas sp.
GAGCGCCGTCATCGCCGGTCGATCACGCGCAGGTCGTCCACCTCGGTGAACGTGCGGACGTGCCGCACCGAGTCACCGAGCAGCTCGCGTCCCCACACGAGCCAGGCGTGCGCCTCGAACCGCCCGTCGGCGCGGCGCACGCCGATCCGGATGCTGCTCCCCGTGATGCCGTCGCGCTCGAGGAGGTCGCGGAGGGCGACGACGCGGACCAGGCAGTACGGGCGGAACAGCCCGAACCGCGACGCGCGGCCGACGGCCCGCGCGAGCTGGTAGGCTCGCCCGCGATCGCCGCGGGCCTCGCCGGGTTCGAACGGTGCGCGCACGGCGAGCGCTCCGATGGGTTCGGTGGCGACGCGGCGACGGGCCCGGAGAAGGGCCCGCTGCGCGCGCACCAGGTCGGAGAGCCCATCCTGCAGCACCGCGCGGATCCGCGGAAGGAGCCTGCGCATCGCGCGCCGTCGGGCGTTAGGCCGACGTGATGAGGCCTTCGGCGGCGAGCTCACCCAGCAGCGCCTCGACGTCCGCGCGCACCTGGTCGCTCGGGGCCTCGGGGAACCGGACGAGGAGCTCGGCGCAGATGGAGTCGAGCGAGGCGCCCGGCCGGGTGAGCAGCTCCCACACGGCGACCCCGGTCTCGTTGAGGCCGAAGTACATCTCCGTGTCCGGCGCGAACAGCACGGCGCCGTTCTCCAGTCCTTGGAAGATGACCGAGGGATGTGGTTGGGGGAGCATCGCGGCGTCGAGGGCCATCGCGGATACAAAGCGACCCGCGTCGCAGCGATGCGGCGCGGGTGCTGTGGACTGGATGAGGGGACGGCCGTCGGCGACGGCCGTCGGTCGCGTCAGGAGGTGCTGACGTCGTCGGACGGACAGCCGATCTCGATGGTGCCCGTGCGGCCACGGTACGACCACGTGGTCTCGCAACCGGGGCTCGACCCGATCCCGAGGATCGAGAAGCCATCGGTCGCGCTCGCGAGGCCGAGACGGGTCAGGTCGCGGAAGCGGCCGTAACGCTCAAGGGTCGGCTTGGTGTACATCTGCAGCACCTGACGAGAAAGAGGAGTGGCCGAGAGGGGTTCCGCCATCGGCCTAAAGGTACAGCACGTCGCGGTCCAGCGCACAAGTCCCCCCTGGGCTCGGGGGTGACCCGACGTAACCCGTTGCTTGTCGGCGTTTTACTCCGAATCGCCATTCGCGGGATGAGTGAAGGCAGTCCGGCGACCGGGTGTCCTTGTGGTGCATTCACGTCACGAGACTGTGGCTCCTGTGCAACGAAATGGACGCTCCGCCCGCGCACCGGTCGCGCGAGCTCGTGCGCGCGCGAGACGGGGCGGAACGAGCAGGACCGGTGGCCGCTCCACCGGTCGGGTATGTTATCTGCTTCACTACCCGCCGCGTCCGGCTTCGCCGCGTCGCGTCCCGCCCGGACCGCTCGACCTCCTCCTGTCCCCCGATGACCTTCGGCCGGTTCCTTCCGCTCCTCTCGCTCGCCCTCGCCGGTCCGCTCGCTGCCCAGAGTCTCACGCGCGGCGAGCTCACCGGGATCGTACTCACGCCGGCGGGTCCCGGCGCCAGCGCCGAGGTGCGGCTCACACCCTCCGCCGGGGGCGGCGAGCGGTCGACGATCACGACGCACGACGGCACGTTCCGGATGGGACTCCTCCCGCTCGGCCGCTACACGGTGACGGTCGACCTCCTTGGGTATCGCCCCGTGGTCATGCTGGGCGTCACCATCTCGGCCGGGGTCACGCGCTCGCTGGAGTTCGCGCTGCGGGAGGTCGGGACCGGGCCGATCGGCATCGATACCGTCGTCGCGGCCCCTGCAGGCGGACCCCAGGGGGCGTGGTTCGCCAGTCGTGGACTGCTGGACCTCGTGAGCGTGCGCCGGTTGAGCGGAGACGCGAGCCTCCTCTCCACGACCGCGGACGAAGAGGGGATCGAGGGGCTGCCATGGCGGCTTGCCGACGTGAACATCGACGGCTCCCGGAGCCTGGGGAACGGACGCCCGGGCGGGAATGGCGCCGATGCGCCCGGGCTGCAGCTGCCTCTGGGCGCGGCGTCCGAGGTGGTGGTCGGCGGGCTCGGCGTGGACGTCGAGACCGGTGGTACGGGGGTCGGCCTGCGCGCCCTCACCCGCGCCGGCGGCGCGCAGCGATCGCCGCAGCTCACGCTCGAAGGCGGGACCGCTGGCCTCGGTGGCGGCCTCGCCCTCGCCAGCGCGCGGCGCGGCGACTCGCTCGTGACGATCTTCGGCGCGGAGTACCAGGTGAACGAGTTCGAGCGGCCCGCGCCCCTCGGCGCGGCGTCGCCGTTCGCGACCGGACTGGTGAACGCCGCGCAGGCGAGCCACGGCACCGACCTCGCCGCGTACGCACTGCCGGCGGCCCGGCGCGATGAGCGGATCGGCGCCTTCGGCCGGCTCGACTGGCAGGCCAGCGACCGCCTCACCGTCTCGGGGGCGTTCCACGGTGCGCGACTCGCCTCCACGGGGCTCGCGGAACGCGGATCGGGCGGGGCGCCGCTGGGCGCCGACCATGAGGCGATCGCCGCGCGTGCCCGCCTCGCGGTGTACGCCGCGCTCGCGCCGCGTACCATGCTCGAGGTGTGCCTCGCGACCGATGTGAGCCGCGCCTCGGAGGCTGAGGCCGCGCTCCCGACGACCACCTTCGCCGACGATGGCTTCGCGCTCGGCGCGCTGCCCGCCGAGCCGTTCTCGGAGGAGCGCGTGACGCCGCGCATGACGAGCGCGCTGCACGTCGACGCGGGCGCGCACCGGTTGAAGGTCGGCTTCACCTACGCGTCGCACCGCCTCGGCGGGACGACCCTGCGCGGGCGCTCGGGGGAGTTCCTGTTCGGAGACCTCGCCGATTTCGCCGCGGGTGAGGGCGTCTGGCGGGGCGTCGAGGCCTCGGCGGCCACACCCGCGTTCCGCCTGACCGAGAGCGCGCTGTTCGTCCAGGACGCCTGGCAGATCACGGACGGGCTCGGACTCACGTTCGGCGCGCGCTTCGACCGCTTCCGCCTGCCGGTGGATGAGCTCGAGCGCAACGCGTCGTGGCAGGCGCTCAGCGGGCTCGACACGCGCGGGGTGAATGCGCCCACGGGGGGCGTGTCGCCGCGCATCGGGCTGAGATGGGAGTTCGGCGCCACGCGGGCGTGGACGCTCGACGCGGGCCTTGGACTGTATCGTGACCTCCCCGACCGGCGCGACCTGCTCGAGGCCTTCACCCTCGACCGTGGGGCGGTCGTACGCAGCGCCGTCGGCACCCTGGGCGGCTGGCCGGCGGCGCCTGCCTCGGCGCTCGCGCCCGAGGTCGGGCGGACGCTCACGATGCTCGGTGCCGACTACGAGGGGCCGCGCACGCAGCGCGCCGCCGTCACCCTCACGCGGCGCCTCGGCACGTGGGCGGTCTCGGTGCGCGGCATCCATCGGTACACCGACCTGATCACCGTCCGGCGCGACCTGAACCTGCCGCTGGTGAGCGGGGCGCGGGACCAGCACGGACGCCCGCTCTTCGGCGAGCTGGTGCAGGTGGGCGCGCTCGTCGCCGCGGCGCCGGGCTCGAACCGACGCTTCGGCGGATTCGATGCGGCCTATGCGCTCGAGGCGTCCGGCGCCTCCGAGTACCGGGCCGCCTCGATTGAGCTCGACCGCGTTCGGGCCGACGGGCTGAGCCTCCATGCGGCGTACACCTTCAGCCGTACGACCGACGACGTCGCGTCGTTCGCGCAGGACCGCCTCCCGGCCTTCCCCGGGGACCGGGCCTGGGCGCGGGACATCAGCGACCTCGACGTGCCGCACCGCGTGCTCGTGGCGGGCGCGTGGCGTCCCGGTCGCGACGGCCCGCTCGAAGTCGCGGTGGCGTACCGCCTGCGGTCGGGACGCCCGTTCACACCGCGCGTGGCGACCGGGGTCGACGCCAACGGCGATGGCGACGCCGGCAACGATCCCGCCTTCATCGACGCGGCGCTCGCCGGCATGCCGGCGCTGCTCGGTGCGCACGACTGCCTCGCCGACCAGGTCGGCGGGTTCGCGGCGCGCAACTCCTGCCGCGGCGATCTCGCGCAGCGGCTCGACCTGCGCCTCGAACTGCGCGTCGCCCGGTTGGCGCGCGCGCGGGTCCTGCTCGTGCTGGACGCGCTCGACGTCGTCGCGACCGAGACGGGACGCCTCGACGACGCGCTGCTCCTCGTGGACCGCACGGGCACGCTCACCCGCGACCCGCTCACCGGCGTCACCACCGTCCCCTACATCGTCAACCCGCGCTTCGGCCAGCTCCTCGCGGACCGTTCCGCGGGGGTGCTCTGGCGCGCCAGCCTGAGGATCGTCCCGTGAGCCGCCTCCTGCGTCCCGCCGCCGCGCTCGCGGCCTCGTGCGCCGCCGCGCTCGCCCTCGGCTGCGAGTCGGGCGGCGTCGCGCGCTCGCTCGGCATCGCGGCGGCCGGCACCGTGACCACGCGCGTGGTCTATGACGCCAACGGCTCGCAGTCGCTCGACGCCGCCGATACGCCGCTCCCCGGCGCCCGCGTCCGCCTCCTCACGCCAGGCACCCGCGACACGCTCCTGCGCGGCGAGACCCTCGACGACGGCCGCGCGAGCTTCGCGGCCGTCCCGGTGGGCAGCTACGCCGTCGTCGTCGACAGCGTCAGCGTGGGAGACACGGCGCGCGTGCTCCTCGTGACGCCGCCGACCATCGTCGTGCGCCCCGACTCCGCCGTCGAGGTCACCGTCGTGGTGGGAGTCCCGCGCGTGACCGTGGCCGAGGCGCGCACGCGGCCGGTGGGCACGCGGGTCGTCGTGGCCGGCGTCGCGCTGCATGCGCGCACCACCTTCGGCGACACGCTGCTCCACGTGGTCGATGCCACGGGGGCGATCCGCGCGGCGCGCATCCGGCCGACCGCGGCGGTGGCCGGGGACAGCGTGCTCGTGCGCGGACGGATCGGGGTCCGGCTCGGGCAGCCGGTGCTGGACGACGTGAGCGTCTTCACGGTGACCGCGACCCTGATCCCGACGGTGCCGACCGTCACGACCGCCGCCGCGGCCGCGGGCGGCGCGGCGCTCGACGCGCAGCTGGTGCGCATCCTCGATGCCGCCGTCGTCGATACCGTGACCACCGGCGGCAACCTCACGATGCGGGTCAACGACGGGAGCGGCCCGCTGCGCGTGGTCCTCGACCGCGCGGCGGACGTCGCGTTCCGGCCACCGTTCCCCGCGGCGACCTACTCGCCGCCGACCCGGTTCGACCTGCTCGGCATCCTCGTGCCCACCGGCACCGGGACGTGGGTGCTGCGGCCACGGTCGGCGCTCGACCTCGTGCGGCGATGACCGGCGCGGCGCGCACACCGGCCCCGAGGGTGCGCCATTTCTTCACGGTCGACGTCGAGGAGTGGTTCCAGGTCGTCGCCCTCGCTCCGTTCGTCCCCTTCGAGCGGTGGTCCAGCCTCGAGTCGCGCGTCGAGCGCGCGGTCGATGCGCTGCTCGGGCTGCTCGCCGCGCGCGCCACGCGCGGCACGTTCTTCACCGTCGGCTGGGTGGCGGAACGGCACGAGGCGATGGTGCGCCGCATCGCCGATGCCGGGCACGAGCTCGCCTCGCACACCTACGACCACGTCCGCATCACGCACCAGACGCCCGAGGCGTTCCGTGAGTCCGTGCGGCGGACCAAGCGCGTGCTCGAGGACCTCACCGGCCAGCCGGTGGTGGGCTTCCGTGCCCCGAGCTTCTCGATCGTGCGCGGCACCGAAT
>CAZPJF010000241.1:0-5727 GCA_964586095.1 uncultured Gemmatimonas sp.
CCGGCGACGCGAGCGCCCACTGCTGCCGCGCCGTGCGCACCGCGAGCGAGTCGAGCAGCACGCGCAGCGTGTCGCCCGCACGGCCGACCAGCGCGCGGCCGTCGGCGCGCGTGTCGCCGGTGCCGCGCAGGTCGAGGTCGACGACCGCGCTCCCGCTCCCGTCGAGCGCGGCGCGCGCGAAGGCGCGCCGCGCCGCGAAGCCGGCCGCCCGCAGCGTGTCGGCCGCGAGCGCGAGCGTGCCGGTCGCCTCGAACGGGAGCCGCGTGAGCTCGGCCGACCCGGTGAGCCGCTGCACCGACCCGGGCCCCGCGACGAGGCCGCTGCCGTCGAGGTTGGCATCGAGCGCGAAGTCGCGCAGCCACCCCGTGGCGAGGCCCGTGAGGTGCAGGGAGCCGCCGAGCGAGTCGGTGGCTTCGGTGGCGAGCCAGCGGCGGAAGCCGCCGAGCGAATCGGCGCGCGCCTCGACCTGGAGCGAGTCGCGGCGTCCCGCGTGCAGGCCGAGCGCGCCGTGCGCGTCCAGCGCGAGCGCGGTGGACTCCACGGTGAGCGTGTCGACGAGGAGCCGGCCGTCCTCGAAGCGGAGCCGCGACTCGCCGGAGAAGATCCGCACGCCGGCGAGCGAGGAGCGCTCGAGCGCGAGCTGGGCGCGGCCCGTGAGGTCGGCGAGCGAGTCCCCGGCCACGTCGGCGACGAGCCGCGCGGTGACCTCCCCCTCGGGCACGGCGCGGTCGTCGAGGGCCACGCGCGGGTCGAGCGCGGTGACGCGCGCCTCGCCGGCCACGCGGTAGCGCGGCGCCTCGCCGTCGAGCCGCACGTCGGCGGTGATGCGCCCGGCATCGCCCTCGAGGTCGGTCACCAGCAGCAGGTCGGTGAGCGTCCCGCTCGCGCGGAGCGGCCCGCTGAAGTCGCCGCGCAGCGGCACCGCCGGGAAGCTCCGCGCGAGCGTCGTGAACGCGAGCGGCATCGCCTCGAGCTCGAGGTCGTACGCCATCGCCACCTCGCCGGTGGTGAGCCGGCCACGGCCGCGGAAGCGCGACTCGGGGAGGTCGCCGTCGCGGTGCACCAGGTCGGCCTCCGAGAAGCGCACGTCGAGCCAGGAGGAGTCGAGCACGGCCGTGCCGGCGATGCGGCCCGCGAGCGCGGGGAAGTCGGGATTGAGCGCCTGCGGCGTGCGGAGGTCGAACGAGTCGAGCGTCACGCGGAACCCGCGGAAGGTCGCGTTGGCGGGGTCGAGGATGTCGAGCTCGCCGCGCGCGCGTCCCTGCGCGACCGCGCCCGGGACGTTGCCGTCGCGGTAGGTCATGCGGAGGTCGTCGACCATGAAGCGGTCGAGCGGGCCGCCGCGCCCGCGCATCCGGCCGGTGATCTGCCCGGCGAAGGGATACGGGAACGGTCCTTGGTTGAAGCGCTCGATCAGCTGGAAGTCGATCGGCGCCGCCTCGAGGTCCACGTCCTTGAGCACGGCGACGGGCCCGCCGATGACCCACGTCATGCGGCCGCGGACGCGCGAGCGGTGCGCGCGGACGTCCATGTCGGTGATGGCGTACTCGAGCGCGTCGCGCATGCCGGGGGCGTTGCGGATGTCGAGCGCCATCCGGCCGCGCCCCTCGGTGGGGAGCGACGGCGCGATCCACGCCACGTCGGCCAGCGCGACCGTGTCGCCGTCGACGTGCACCCGGTAGCGGGTGGGCTGCCCGCCGCCCCACCAGACCTTCCCCTCGCCGCGGCCGGCCGAACCCGGGAGGCGGAAGTGCGCGACGTCGAACCAGATCGAGTCGCCGAGCCAGCGCACCGTGCCGCGGAGGTCGCGGAAGTGGAACGGCGGGTCGTTCTCCTGCGCGTCGAGGCGCGCGATCTCGAAGGCGCGCCCGGCGGAGTCGGGGTACGAGAGGCGGAGGCGCGGCACGTCGGCGCGGATCGCGCTCCACCGCCAGGTCCGCGTGAAGCGCCGCCCCACGCGCCGCACCTCGCGCTGGGGGTCGGCGAGCGCGGCGGCGACCACGGCCTCGCGCGCCGCGCCGCGCAGCGTGTCACTCGGCGTCCACGGCATCGTCACGGCGAAGTCGCCGTCGCGCACCGCCACCTGCTCCAGCACCAGCACCGACCCGAAGGCCGAGCGCGGCCGCGGGCGCCGCGGCCCCGTGCGCGGCCGGCGCGGCCAGATCCGCTCGACGTTCCAGTTGCCGTCGAACGCGCGGCGCATGGTGACGCGCGGCCGCGTGGCCTCGACCGAGCGGATGAAGAGCCGCCCGTCCATGAGGTCGCGCGGGTCGAACGTCACGCGCAGCGGGCCGGACGCGGCGAAGAGCGAGTCGTCCGGGTCCCGGATCTCGAGCGAGTCGAGCGCGAGGTCGGTCACGAAGGAGCCGCTCAGCGCCCCGAGGTGGACGCGCCCCCGCACCGCGCGCCCGAGCTGCGCCTGCACCACGCGCCGGATCAGGTCGCGGCCGCCCTCGCCCTGCGTGGCGGCGACGAACGCGCCGATGAGCCCGGCGCCGATGACGAGCATCAGCACCGCCGACCAGAGCACGACGAGGCGGCGGCGGCCCATGCTAGAAGGCCTGCCCGATGGCGATGGTCGGCACCAGGCGCCCGAAGAAGCCGCGCGGCCGCGCCGGCTGGAAGCTGCGGGAGCAGGACCCTGCGGCCTGCTCCACCACCGTGCGCGGGTCGCCCGGGTCGCCCGGATTGAGCAGCCGCTTGGTCACCACGAGCCCGTTGCCGGGACTCACGCAGAAGAGCGCGCCTCCCTCCGCGATCGGCGCGTCGAAGTAGGCGGCGCCCGCGGCGCGGTCGTACGGGTTGTACGCCAGGTCCGCGCGCAGGTAGCCGATCGGCGTCCGGATGCGCACGCCCACCCCCGGCGTCCCCACGAAGTCCTTGAACTTGAGGCTGGCCACGCCGCTGCCGCGGTTGAGCACGCTCCCGGCGTCGACGAAGACCGTCCACCGCAGGAGGTCGGTGAGCACCGGGCTCGCGATGCGCAACTCCAGGTTCCCGACCGCCATCGCGTTCCCGCCCGTCGGCACCGCGCGGTTCCGGACCGAGTCGGCCGACCGGAAGTACACCTGGTCGCCCACGTCGAACCGGTTCACCGGCTGGCCGGTGGCCACGGAGATGGTGTCGTACGCATCCGGGATGTAGACCACCGGGCCGAGCTCGTTCTGCCGGAAGCCGCGCACCGTGGTGGGGCCACCGGCGAAGAGCCGCTCCTGCGCCGGCACGAACAGGTCGCGCTCGTCCAGGCGGAGCGTGGGCCCGAGCACGCCGCCCAGGCGGAGGCGGCCGGCGAGCACGATGTCGTCGCCGATCGGCACGTAGACGGACCCGTCGGCGGTGAGGCGCGTGAACTGCACGCGCGCGTCCGACCCGGTGAAGCGCGAGGCGTAGCGCACGTCGACGCGGCCGCTCACGCCCTCGCGCGGGTCGAGCGCGTTGTCGGTCCGCTCGTAGCTCGAGCCGGCGCTCAGCACCGCCACCCGCTGCAGCCGCTGCAGGGCGTCCCGGTCGTCGGCGACGCAGGCGCTGAACACCGCGCAGAAGAGCGCCGGCGCGGCCTCGGTGCGGCCGAGCTCCACCGAGTAGCCGACGCTGTGCGTGCGGCGCGGGAGCGCGCGGTTGAGCGCGAGGCTGGCACCGATGGGCGCGGTGCGCAGGAACGCCTTGTACTCCGAGCGGCGCTCGGAGTACAGCGAGAGCGTGGGCACGAAGCTCGCGCGCAGCAGCGAGGGCTGGCTGAGCGTCGCGCTCGCGTAGTAGTTCAGGAACTCGCCGTAGGGGTCCTCGCGCGCGGTGCGGCTGCAGAGCGCCTCGGCGCCCGTCACCGGCTCGCCCATCCCCAGCTTGGAGACGCGGCCGCGCAGCTCCAGCCGCGTCGCGGTGCGGAACAGGTTGTACTCCGTGAGCTCGGCGGTCGTCCGGAAGCAGTCGAGCGTGCCCCACCCGCCGCCGAGGCGCGCCGCGCGGAGGTAGCCCTCGGTGACCGCGACCTCCACCGGGAAGAGCGAGTCGGGCCCGACCGTGCCCGGCTGCACCTCCACCTGCCCGAACGCCTCGCTCTGGTACAGCGTGCGCTTGGCGCGCTCGAGGTCGCGCTCGCGGTAGAGCTGGCCCTCCTGGAGCCCGGCGAGCCGGCGCACGGCCCGTTCGGTGACCTGCGGCGCCGTGCCCGTGCGCCCCTCGCGCGTGATCGCCACGCGCCCGATGCGGCGCCGCGCGCCCGGCTCCACGGTGAACACGACCGAGGCGCGGCGCTGCCCGGCGCGCAGGTCGTAGCCGAGGAAGGCCTCCGCGTCGGGATACCCGCCGTCGCGCAGCCGCCGCGTGATCGTGTCCTTGGTCGCGCGGTTCGCGTAGCGGTCGAAGCGGCCTCCCACGACGGCGGGGAGCCCGCGGATGATCTGCGCGCGCTCCGGCACCGCGTCGAGCCCCTCGAACCGGACCGTGTCCACCACCACCGGCGCGCCCTCGGTGATGGCGAAGAGGACGTTGACGCGCCCGCGGCCGGCCGGCGTCACCGTCGTGTCGACCGTCGCGTCGACGAAGCCGTGGTTGCGGTACCAGACGGTGAGGCGCAGCACGTCGAGCGGGAACTCACGCCGGTCGAGGCAGTGCCGCCGGCCGCCGATCCGGAAGATCCGCCGCAGGAGCGAGGACGGCGTGGTGACGATGCCCGCGGCGAGCGTCGCGTCGCTGAAGGCGGTGTTGCCGCTGAAGCGCAGCGTGCGCACCTCCACGTCCCCGCGCTCGCAGCGCGTCTCCTGCGCGCCGAGCGGCGCCGCCGCCGCGAGGAGCAGCGCCAGTCCCGCGAGTGAGGAGCGGCGCCGGGGCATCGGCCTAGTCGTCCTTCTGTCCGAAGACGGCGAGGTTGGAGGAGTGACCGGGGTTCACCTTCTTGTCGGGATACACCCAGTGCACCGCCTGGTTCACCGCGATCGACGCCTCCGCGAAGCCGGTCGCGATGAGCTTGAGCTTCCCGGGGTAGGTGTTCACGTCGCCGCAGGCCCAGATGCCGGGCCGCCCCGTCTCCATGAGCTGCGAGACGTGGATCTCGTCCTTCTCGATCGTGAGCCCCCACGCGGTGAGCGCGCCCATGTCGCTCACGAAGCCGAGCATCGGCAGCACCACGTCGCAGGCGACGCGCCGCGTGGCCTTGGCCTTGATGTCCTTGAGGTCGAGCGCGACGAGGCGGCCGTCCTCGGCCACGACGTCGGCCAGCTCGTGGAAGGTGTGCACCGCCGCGCGCCCCTCCGCCGCTGCCGCCATCACCTGGTCGACCGTCGCCTGGTGCGCGCGGAAGCGGTCGCTGCGGTGCACCAGCGTGATGCTGCGCGCGACGCCCTGCAGCTGGTGCGCCCAGTCGAACGCCGAGTCGCCGCCGCCGATGATCACCACGTGCTTCCCCGCGTACGCCCGCGGCTGCAGCACCACGGCGTCGATGCCGCGGCCGTACCACGGCTCGGCGCACGCCTGCGGCAGCCGGCGCGGCGAGAACGCCCCGATCCCGGCCGCGATGATCACCGCGCGGGAGGGGAACCGGTCGGTCTCGGTCACGAGCGTGAACACGCCGTCCGCCTCCTCGAGCCCGACGACGCGCTGCCCGAGGTGGATCGGCTGCTGGAACTGGCCGGCCTGCTGCAGCAGGTTGTGGACGAGGTCCTTGGCGAGGACCTTGGGGAAGCCGGCCACGTCGAAGATGTGCTTCTCCGGATAGAGCGCGGCGAGCTG
>CAZPJF010000242.1:0-5726 GCA_964586095.1 uncultured Gemmatimonas sp.
CCTTGGAGTAGCCGATGCCGCCGGCGATCTGCATCGCCTCGCTCGCGGTGCGGAACGCGAGCTCCGACGCGTACACCTTGCAGGCGGCGGTCTCGAGCGAGAAGTCGATCCCGCCGCGGTCGACCATCCCGGCGCAGAGCATCCACCCCGCGTCGGCGGCGTAGCAGTCGGCCGCGGCCATCGCGACCTTCTTCTGGATCATCTCGAACGTGCCGATCGGCTTGCCGAATTGCTCGCGCTGCTTGGCGTACTCGATGGCGTGCCGCATCATCTCGCGCGTGCCGCGCGCGGAGCCCGCGGAGAGGCCGAGGCGCCCGGAGTTCAGGATCTCGAGCGCGATCTTGAAGCCGCCGCCCACCTCGCCGAGCAGGTCCTCGCGCGGGACCTTCACGTTCTCGAACGTGATGGTGCGCGTGTCGCTCGCCTTGATGCCCATCTTCTCCTCGACCTTGCCCAGCGAGATGCCGGGGGCCTTGGCGTCCACGATGAAGGCGGTGACGCGCTGCTTCTCCTTGCCGTCGACCAGCACCGGGACCTTCGCGAACACGGTGAGGACCCCCGCGTACCCGGCGTTGGAGATCCAGATCTTGGTCCCGTTGAGGACGTAGTGCGAGCCGTCCGCGCTGGGGACGGCGGTGGTGCGCATCGCCTGCGCGTCGGACCCCGAGCCGGCCTCGGTGAGGCAGAAGGCGCCGATGAGCTCGCCGGTGGCGCAGCGCGGGAGCCACCGCTGCTTCTGGTCCTCGGTCCCGAAGAGGATGATCCCCTTGATCCCGATGCTCTGGTGCGCGCCGAAGTAGACGGCGAGCGCGGCGTCATGCGCGCCGATCTCGCCGAAGACGCGCGAGAAGACGAGCGTGGACGCCCCGAAGCCGCCGTACTGCTCCGGGATGTTGAGCCCCATGAGCCCGAGCTCGGCCATGCCCGTGCGCACCGCGTCGGGGAAGCGGCCGTCGTGGTCGAGCTGGGCGGGGTCGAGCGTGTCGGCCGCCCAGCTGCGGAACGCATCGAGGATCTGCACGAGCGCGTCGCGCTCCTCGGTGGTCGGCTCGGGGAAGGGGAAGACGAGATCCTCGCGGATCTCCCCCTCGAAGACGCCGCGCGTGAACGACGGGTTCTTGTCCGGGTCGGCGAGGTGCGGCGTGTGGGCGGAGGCGGCCATGGTCGCTCTGGAGGGCATGGGGTGCCCTGAAGTTAAGCGGTCGGCTCGCGGTCGCGCGGTGGTGCGGGTTGAAATGCGCGCCGCGAGGCCCGAGGTTGCGGGATGTCCCGTCCGTGGTCACGAAGCATGCGCGCGGCACCCGGCGCCGCCCGGCCCGGCTCCGCCCTCGGCGCCCTGCGCGGCGCCCTGTGCGGCGCCCTGCGCGGCGCCCTGCGCGGCACCGTGCGCGGCACCGTGCGCGGCACCGTGCGCGGCACCGTGCGCGGCACCCTGTCCGCCGCCGCGCTCCTCCTCGCAGCACCCCTCGCCGCGCAAGGGCTCCTCGGCGGCAGGGCGCCCGCCGCCGACACCGAGCCCACGGCCCCGGTCGTGGTCGACTCCGCCTCGCCGCGCGCGGCGCTCACCGCGTTCTTCGCGTCGGCGCGCGCGAGCGACTTCGCCGGCGCGGCGCGCCATCTCGACCAGTCGAACCCCGCGCTCGCCCCGCGCGCGGCCGAGCTCGCGAGCCGCCTGCTCGCGGTGATCAACACGCACCTCTGGGTCGACCTCGAGCGCGTCTCGCCGCGCGCGATGGGCGACACCGCCGACGGGCTCCCGCGCGACCGCGAGACGCTCGGCGAGGTCGCGCTCGGGCCGTCACGGAAGGTGCCGATCCGCCTCGCGCGCGTCGGCACGGGCACGAATGCGCGCTGGGTCTTCTCCGCGGCGACGGTCGGCGCGGTGGATGAGCTCTACGCGGCGCTCCCCGACCACTGGATCCGCGAGCACATCCCGGCCGCGCTGCGCCGCTCGGGACCGTTCGCGGTGCAGTGGTGGCAATGGATCGCGCTGCTGACGCTCATCCCGCTCGCCGCGGCCGTCGGGATGCTCATGGCCGGGCCGGTGCAGGCGCTGCTGAAGCGCCTCGTGAGCCGCACCGAGACCGACCTCGACGATGCGCTCGTGGACTCGGTCCGCGGGCCGCTCGTGCTGCTCATCGGCGTGACCGCGTCGCGGCTCCTGCTGCGCTGGGTGGCGCTCCCCGGGCCCGCCGAGCGAGTGGTGGTGGAGCTGCAGCAGGCGATCGCGGTGGTCGCCGTGTTCTGGATCCTGCTGCGCGTGATCGGCGTGCTGCAGCAGGCGCTGCCGTCGAGCGGGTGGGCGGCCACGCACCCGGCGTTGCGCTCGCTCATCCCGCTCGGCGGACGCATCGCGCGGCTCCTGGTGGTGGTGGTCGGTGCACTGACCGTGATCGCGAGCTTCGGCTACCCGATCGCGACGATCCTCGCCGGCCTCGGCATCGGCGGCATCGCGGTCGCGCTCGGCGCGCAGAAGACGCTCGAGCACTTCTTCGGGTCGGTCTCGATCGGGGTGGACCAGCCGTTCCGCGTGGGCGACTGGGTCATCGTGGAGGGCGTGGAGGGGGAGGTCGAGGCGATCGGGCTCCGCTCGACGCGGATCCGCACCATGGACCGCACGGTGGTGAGCATCCCGAACGGGCGCCTCGCGGACATGCGCGCGGAGAACTTCGGGTCGCGCGACCGGATCCGCATGCGCGCCGACATCGGGCTCGAGTACGGCACGACGGTCGAGCAGATGACGCGCGTGCGGGAGGGCATCGAGGCGCTGCTGCGCGCCCATCCGCTCACCTGGCCCGAGCGCGTGGTCGTGCGGTTCCACCGCTTCGGCACCTCCTCGCTCGACCTGGAGGTGTTCTGCTGGATCGAGACGACGGCGGTGGACGACTTCCGCCGGATCCGCGAGGAGCACCTGCTCGGCATCATGCGCCTGGTCGAGGAGTCGGGGGCGCGCTTCGCCTTCCCGACGCAGACGATCGTGATGCGGGACAGCAGGCAGTAGGCAGCCGGCAGATGGCAGATGGCAGTGGGCAGAGGCCGCTGCCGCCTCCCCTGGACCACTCCCGGGTCACGGCCGGACCCCCGCCTGCTCAACTGTTGTAGATCGCCCCGCCCCCCGCCTGATACTCCTCCAGCACCGCGCGGGCCTCCGCGCGGAGGACCTGCTCCACGATCTCGACGCCGCGCGCACGGAGGTAGGCGTAGCTCTCCGCGAAGACCGGCCCCTCGTCGAACCGGATCCGCTCGGCGTCCTCGCGCGTGGCGCCGCAGACGAGGCGCGTCACGCCGCTCCAGAGCACCGCGCCCAGGCACATCGCGCATGGCGCGCAGCTCGTGACGAGCTCGTGTGGAGGGTGGCCGTCGGCGGCCAGCGTGTGGCTCGCGACGCGCCGCCCGGCGAGCTGGAGCGCGACCATCTCGGCGTGGGCCGTGGGGTTGTTCAGCCGCAGCACGCCGTTCACGCCGACCGCCACGAGGCGACCGCTCCCGCGCTCGAAGACCGCGGCGCCGAACGGCCCGCCCGTGGCGCGCCGCACGTTCTCGCGCGCGAGCCGGACGGCGAGCCCCATCCGCGCCTCGTCCGTCGCGAGGTGCTCCTCGTAGTCGACCAGGTTCGGCACCCAGGCGGGGAGCGTGATCCCCAGCTCATGCATCGGCGGTCGTTCCCAGCGCATCAGGTCATCCCGCGAGGAGGTCGGCGAGCGCGGAGCGCCCGGTGACGGCGCGCTCGGCGGCGGCGCGCCCGCAGAGCGCGCCGATCACGTTCCCGGTGCCGCTGTAGCCTCCCATCACCTGCAGGCCGCCTCCCAGGTCGAGGAGGAGCGGGCGGCCATCGGGCGTGTAGGAGACCGCCGCGCCCCAGCGATGGGTGACGCCGGCGCGCACGCCGAGCCGCTCGCGAAGCACGCGCGTGAGGTACTCCTGGATCGGCGCGCTGGGCGCGGAGTCGGTCGTCCACTCGGTCTCGGGCGTGGTGTCGCGCCCGCCGCCCAGCAGCACGCAGCCATCCGGCAGCTGCTGCCAGTAGTCGTAGCCCCAGCGCGTGGAGACGGGGCGCGTGAAGCGCACCTCGGGGGCCGGCGCGCTCGCGAGCATCTGGAGGCGCGCGGTGCGCACGCGGCCGGCGAGCGCGGGCAGCAGCGCCTCCAGCCGGCCGTCGACGCAGACGATCACGTGCCGGCCGCGGATGGTGCCGTGCGCGGTGCGCACCACGCCGGCGTCGACCTCGTGCGCGCGCGTGCCGCCGAAGAGGCGCGCGCCAGCCCCGAGGGCGCGCGTCGCGAGGGTGCGGCAGCGGCGGATCGGATGCATCACGGCATCGGTCGGGATGAGGAGCCCGCGTCCCTCGGGGCCGTCGTAGGCCTCGCAGGCGAACCCGTCGGCCGTCATCTGCGCGCGCTGCGCCTCGCAGTCGGCGAGCTCCTCCGCCGACGCCGCGATCCGCAGCGACCCGGTGAAGCGGACCGCGCCGGGCACCTCGTCCGCCATGCGCTGGATCTGGTCGTTCGTGGCCTGCGTGATCGCGACCGCGTGCCGGCGCCCGACGCGGGCCACGAGGTCATGATGGTAGTCCGCGGTCCCGGAGAGGAGGAGCCCGCCGTTGCGTCCCGCGGCGCCCGCCGCGACGCCCACCGCATCGATCCCGACCACCGCGCGCACGCCGAGGGCGAGCAGTTCGCCGATGCACGCGAGCCCCGTCCCGCCCAGCCCGACGACGACGGCCTCGGCCTCCAGGTCGCCGCGGGGCGGCGGGAGCGCGATGTCGTCGTGGTCGTCCCAGCGCGGGCGGTCGGGGAGCGGCGCACTCACGTGGCGGTCCGGATCGGCATGGCCGCAGTATGCATGGGCATCGGACGCGGGACCACGGGCGCCGCCCCCGGGGGGTGGGCGTCGGCGCGCATGCCCGCGGCTCAGCGCAGCAGGCCGGGCAGGTCGCGCCAGATCACCCACGCGCCCGCCGCCGCCATGGCGATCGCGACCAGGGCGCCGAGCGCCGTGAGCGTCCGCGGGTGGCGATACGCGCCGACGATCGCCGGCCGGTGCGCCGCGACGAGCATCGCCGCGAGCGCCAGCGGCAGGATGAGCCCGTTGATCGCGCCGACGGCGACCATGACCGTCGCCGGCCGCCCGACCAGAAGGAAGCCGACGGCCGAGACCGCGATGAAGCCCATCACCACGCGCGGCCAGTGGGCCTCGATCATCGGGTGCAGCCCGCGCAGGAAGCTCACCGAGGTGTACGCCGCGCCCACGAGCGACGTGATGGCCGCGCTCCACATCACCACGCCGAAGAGCCGCCAGCCCAGCTCCCCGAGCGCCAGGCGGAAGACGGAGCCGGGCGGGTTGGCCGGGTCGAGCGCGAGGCCGCGGTGCACGACGCCGAGCGCCGCCAGGAACAGCACGACGCGCATCACGGAGGCGACGGCGATGGCCTGCGTCGCCGCGCGTGTCACGTCCGGCAGCCGTGCCGCCCCCTGGACCCCGGCGTCCACCAGCCGATGCGCGCCGGAGAAGGTGATGTAGCCCCCGACGGTGCCGCCGACGATCGTGACGATGGAGAAGAGGTCGATGCGCACCGGCGCGACCGCCCGGAGCGCGGCCTCGCCCACCGGCGGCGCACCCGAGACGGCGACGTACAGCGTGAGGGCGATGAGGAGGAAGCCGAGCGCGATGGCGAAACGGTCCATCGCACGGCCGGCCTCCTTCACCACGAAGAGCGCGATGGCGCC
>CAZPJF010000243.1:0-5725 GCA_964586095.1 uncultured Gemmatimonas sp.
CGTTCACGTGGATCTCGTAGTGCAGGTGCGGCGCGGTGGCGAGGCCGGTCTGGCCGACGGCGGCGATGAGCTGGCCGCGGGTGACGCGCTGGCCGGCGCGGACGGCGATGCGCGAGCAGTGCGCGAAGCGCGTGCGGATCCCGTTGCCGTGGTCGATCTCCACCGACAGGCCGAATCCCTTGTCATTCCCCGCGAAGACCACGGTGCCGGTCGCCGGTGCGACGATCGGCGTGCCGGTCGGTGCCGTGACGTCGATCCCCTCATGCGGCCGGTTCTCGTGCAGGATGGGGTGGAACCGGCTCTTGGTGAACTGGCTCGAGAGCCAGCCCGTGGTCGGCATGATGCTCGGCGTGTTCGCGAACCGGTCGTAGTTCCGCTGCAGCGTGTCGGAGATGCCGCTGAACGACCGCGCGAGGTTGGAGGCGCGGGCGATCAGGCCGTCCACGTCGGGCCGGGCGCTCCAGCCGAGCCGCCCGAGGAACGGGCGCCGGCGGCTCGGCGCCGCGGCCCCGACGGCCGACGGGTCGCCGGGGAAGCCGTCCAGGCTCATGATCGACGCCGTGACCAACGCAGGCCCACTGGCCGTGTCGCGCACGGGCGTCGCCTCGACGGGCAGGCCGGCCAGCATGCGCATCTGCTCCTCGCGCTTGGCGATGAGCGCGAGCGTGTCCTCGAGCACCCGGAACCGGGCCTCCACGGCGTCGATCTCGGCGCGGAGGGCCTCGTTCTGCTTGGCGACGAGCCGGGCGCCCGGCGTCCCCCAGGGCGTGAACAGGACCGTGACCGCCCCGATCACGAGCGCCGCCACGACGACCGCGCTCCAGCCGAGCGCGCGGAAGGTCCACCCGGGGAGGGTGAACTCGCGTGCCTTGCCGTTCTTCGGCGGCAGCAGGAGGAGGGTCCAGTCGCGGCGATCCATCCGTGCAAGTTAGGCGCGAAGGGTGGATGTCGGCCCCGAGGAAATGCCGAAGCGGGGCAGGGGCTCGAGGACGGTTCGGCCGCCCGCCGGCTCAGGCCTTGGCGGGCGGCTCCGGCCGGGGGAAGAGGCCTTCTCCCTTGCTGACGCGCCAGCCCGTGCACTCGATTCGGTCGGCGTCAGCGAATGACACCTCGGCCGCCGCCGCGGTGCCGCCCACGGCGGCCCAGAGGGCCTGGGCCTTGTCGGGCATGAAGGGCGAGAGGTAGACCGCCTGGCGCGCCAGCTGCCGCGCGAGCGAGGCGAGCACGCGCTCGAGCTCCGGGCGGTTCGCCGGGTCCTTGGCGAGCACCCACGGCTTCGTGTCCTGGATGAACTGGTTCGCGCGGCCGACGGTCCGAACGATGGCGTCGAGGGCCTCGTGGATGGGGAACCCCCGCGAGCCGTCGAGCGCGAGGCGCGCCTCGGCGTAATCGGCCAGGTCGGCGGCGTCGACCTCGCCGCGCGGCCCCGGCGGGACGACCCCCGCGCAGTACTTCTCGATCATCGCGGTGGTGCGGCTCGCGAGGTTGCCGATCCCGTTCGCCAGTTCGGCCGTGTAGACCGCCTCGAACCGCTCCCACGAGAATGACCCGTCACCGTCGAAGGGGATGTCGCGGAGCAGGTAGTAGCGGAAGGCATCGGCGCCGAAGCGCGCGACGGCATCGGCGAGTTCGAGCTTCACGCCCGCCGACTTGCTGAAGCGCTCGCCGCCGAGCGAGATGAAGCCGTGCCCCCAGACGCGCGCGGGAAGGGGCAGGCCGGCGGCCATGAGCATCGCCGGCCAGATGACGGTGTGGAACCGGGTGATGTCCTTCCCCACCACGTGCACCGTCGCGGGCCAGCTCGCCCGGGAGCCCGGGAAGAACTGGGCGGTCCAGTAGTTCGGGAGGGCATCGAACCAGACGTACGTGGTCTGCACCTCGCCGTCGCTGAGCGGCCGGGGGAACGGGACGCCCCAGGCGAACCGGGCACGGCTCGCCGAGATGTCCTCCAGGCCCTGGTCGAGGAGCGCCAGGATCTCGTTGCGTCGCGCCTCGGGCTCGAGGAACTCGGGGTGCGCCGCGAAGTGCGCCTTGAGCCGCCCGGTGTACGCGGAGAGGCGGAAGAACCAGTTGCGCTCCGTCACCTCCTGCAGCGTCCGCGTCGGGTGCAGCAGGCACTTGCCGTCGACGATGTCGGCCGGCTGCTTGAAGCTCTCGCAGCCGACGCAGTAGAGCCCGGTGTAGGAGCGCTCGTAGAAGTCGTCGGGGCTGTTGGCGAAGATCCGCTCGAGGAGGTCCCGCACGGCGGCGTGATGCGCCTGGTGCGAGGTGCGCATGAACTGGTCGTGCGAGAGGCGCAGGAGCTGCCACATCGCCTCGAAGCGGCCGGCGATCCGGTCGACGAAGGCCTGCGGCGCGAGCCCCGCCTGCTCGGCGGTCTGCGCGACCTTCTGGCCGTGCTCGTCCATGCCGATGAGGAACCAGACGTCGTCGCCGAGCTGCCGGTGGAAGCGGCAGATGGCGTCGGCGCCGATCTTCTCGAGGGCGTGCCCGAGGTGCGGGTCGCCGTTGGCGTAGTCGATCGCGGTGGTGAGGTAGAAACGCGGCATCGCGCGGGTCAGGACGTGGAGGAGGGGGGCGGCGCGGGCCTCTCGCCGCCGTCGCCGGCCGGTCCACCTCCCGAGCCGCCGTCCGGCCCACCGCCAGGCCCGCCGCGGCCCCGTCGTCCGCCGCGGCGGCCCCGGCGCCGGCGGCCCCGGCGTGCGGCCGGTTGGCCCGCGCCCGCCGGGTCGGTCGACCGGTCGCTGCTGGCCTCCGGGCCGGTGTCGTCGTCCTCGAGCGGGTCGCCGTCGAGCGCGTCCGCGTCGGCCTCGGTCTCCGGGCCGACGATCGGGGGGCGGAGGGCGGCCGATCCGGCCTGCGCCGAAGCGTCCGGGCGCGGGCCCGGCGGAGCGGTGCGCGGGGACTCGGTGCGCGGGGCCTCGGCGCGCGGGGACTCGGTGCGCGGGCGGGCGGCCTCCTCGCGGCCGGCTCGTGCGTTCCGCTCGCGCCGCTCGCCGGCGGGCGACGCCTCGCGTGCACGCGGGCGCTCGGACGGCCGCTCGGCCGCGCGCTCCGCGCGGGCGAGCGGGACGAGCTCACCCTCCTCGCCCGCGTCGTCGTCCCGTGTCGGTTCGTCGTCGACCGGGAGCGAGGTGTCGCCCATCTCGCGGCGCAGCTGCGCGAGCGGGATGGTGCGGGCCTCGCCGGCCGCGGTGCGGAGCGTGACGAGGTCGCGGAAGATGTCGTTGCTCACGACCTTCTCCTCGCCAAGCGCCGTCGCGATCACCTTCCCTTCCTTCGGGAAGCGCTTGCGCGACTGCACGTAGAACTCGTGCTCGTACCGCAGGCAGCACATGAGCCTGCCGCAGGTGCCGGAGATCTGCGCCGGGTTGAGCGTGCTGAGCCGCTGGTCCTTGGCGGTGCTCGACTTGACCGGGCGGAGCTCCGGGAGCCAGGAGCTCGAGCAGAACTGGCGTCCGCAGCGGCCGACGCCGTCGAGCCGCCGTGCCTCGTCGCGCACGCCGATGTGCCACATGTGCACGCGGGTGGAGAAGCGGCGCTCGAGCCGGCGGACGAGGTCGCGGAAGTCGACGCGCTCCTCGGCCGTGAAGTAGCAGGTGAGCCGGCGGCGGTCCCACTGCCACTCGGCGTCGCTCACCTTCATGTCGAGCTTGAGCTCGCGCACGAGCTCGAGGGCGGCCTTGCGCACCGCGTCCTCGTCGGCGCGGAGGCGCACGGCGGTGTCGACCTCCTTGGGAGTCGCGAGGCGGACGATGCGGGGCAGCTCGGCGGGCGCGGCCTTCCCGTGCGTCGTGCCGGCCTTGCGCTTCTCGGCGAGCTCGCCGGTGCTGTGCACGCGGCCGAGGTCCTCGCCGCGCTCCACCTGGACGATGACGGCGGCGCGCGGCGGCGGCGGGGCCTCCCCGCTCCACGCGAAGAACGCGCGCCGATTCCCCTTGAACTCGACCTCGACGAGGTGCGTCTGGACCGCGGCGGCCGTCACTCGTCCCAGGCACCCATCTTGAGGTACTTCTCGCGCCGCTTGCGGACGAGCTTGTCGGGCTTGAGGCGGCGGAGTTCGTCGATGTGCCGGAGCACGGCGTCGTGCACGGCCTTGGCGGTGTCGGCGTGGTTGGCGTGCGCGCCGCCCGGCGGCTCGGGGATGATCTCGTCGATCACCTTGAGCTCGACGAGGTCGGGCGCGGTGATCTTGAGCGACGCCGCGGCCTTCTCGCGCATCTCGGGGCTCTTGCCGTCCTTCCAGAGGATGGCCGCGCACCCCTCGACGGTGATCACCGAGTAGATCGAGTTCTCGAGCATGAGGATGCGGTCGGCGACGCCGAGCGCGAGCGCGCCACCGGAGCCGCCCTCGCCGATGACCGTGGCGACGATCGGCACGGTGAGCTGCGACATCTCGAGGAGGTTGCGGGCGATCGCCTCCGACTGCCCGCGCTCCTCCGCGCCGAGGCCCGCCCAGGCGCCGGGCGTGTCGATGAACGTGATCACCGGCACGTGGAACTTCTCGGCGAGCTTCATCAGGCGGAGCGCCTTGCGATACCCCTCGGGATGCGGCATCCCGAAGTTGCGGTGCAGGTTCTCCTTGGTGTCGCGGCCGCGCTGGTGGCCGATCACCATCACCGTCTCGCCGTCGAGGCGGGCCCACCCGCCGACGATGGACGGGTCGTCGCGGAAGGCGCGGTCGCCGTGGAGCTCGATGAAGTCGGTGAAGGCGAGCCGGAGGTAGTCGAGCGTGAAGGGGCGGCGCGCGGAGCGGGCGACCTGCACGCGCTGGAGCGGCGTGAGGTTGCGGTAGACCTCCTTGCGGAGCTCGCCGAGCTTCTGCTGCAGCGGGGCGATCTCCGGCACCACGTCGAGCTTGCGCTCCTCGGCGGTGCGGCGGAGCTCCTCGATCTGCTTCTCGAGCTCGGCGATGGGCTTCTCGAACTCCAGGGCGGACGTACCCACGGTCAACCTCCTCGCACGAGACGCACGCGCTCGGGACCGAGCAGCGCGCGGAGTTCCAGCAGGGCGGGGCCGGCGGTGGACAGCTTGAGGGAGGCCGACCGGAGGCGCGCCGGGGCGCCGTCCCGTCCCTTCCAACGTAGCTCCAGCGGCGCCGAGCCGGGATGGGCCTCGGCCACGGCGCGGACGTCCTGGAAGACGGCGCCGGGCAGGCCGGCCGCGGCATCGAGCTCGAGGCTGACGGCGAACTGCCCGGTGGCGCGGAGCTCGGCGAGCCGCGTGATCGACTCCACGATGAAGGTGGGGTTGTCGGCGTCCTGGTCGCGCTTGGAGTAGCCCCCCTTCACGAGCACCGGCACGTCGGTCCTCACGCGGTCGCCGAGGGCGGCCCAGGCCTCGGGGAAGACGAGCAGCTCGGCCGACCCGCTGAAGTCCTCGAGCGTGAGGCGGGCGAACTCGGCGCCCGACTTCTTGCTCACCTGGCGCTTGATCGCGGTCACGACGCCGGCCAGCGCCATCGCCTCGGGGCTCCAGGCACCGAGCTGCGCGACGGTGTGCGACGCGAGGATCTCGCACTCGGCGCGGAACGGGTCGAGCGGGTGCCCCGAGATGTAGAAGCCGAGGATGGCCTTCTCCTGCGTCAGGCGCTCGCTCTCGGAGAGGGGCGGGAGGTTCGGGAGCACCGGCGTCAGGGGGGCCGGCTTGGCGCCGTCGGCGTCGCCCATGAGGTCGCCGAAGAGCGACCCCTGCCCGGTGGCGACCTCGGCCTGCGCGAGCGAGG
>CAZPJF010000244.1:0-5717 GCA_964586095.1 uncultured Gemmatimonas sp.
TCGCGGACCGCGTCCGGATCGCGGGGATCGCGACGACCGCGCGCCGCGCGAGGAGCGCGGCGAGCGCGGCGAGCGCGGGGATCGCCCCCGCGGGCCGCGCCGCGCGGACGACTTCCCGCTCCGGGAGCCCGGCGAGCGTCCGCGCGGGGCCGGTCCGCGCGGCGGGAGCGGTTCATTCGGCGCCCGCGGCGGCAAGCCGGGCGGCTTCGGCCCGCGCGGGGGCAAGGGCGGCTTCCCGCCGCGCGGCGACAAGCCCCGCGGTCCGCGAGGCCCGCGGTGAGCGGCGGGTTCCAGCTCACCGGCGGGTGGATCGAGGTCATCGCCGGCGTGATGTTCAGCGGCAAGAGCGAGGAGCTCATCCGCCGCGTGCGCCGCGCCATGATCGCCCGCAAGCGCGTGCAGGTGTTCAAGTCGCACCTGGATGACCGGTACGCCGGCGGCGTGTACGCCGTCGGCAGCCATGACGGCCGCACCATCGAGGCGCTCCCGGTCGACTCGGCCGCGCAGGTCGCGCTGCGGCTGGACCCGCTCGCGCAGGTGGTCGCGATCGACGAGGTGCAGTTCCTCGATGCCGGCATCATCGCGCTGGCGAGCGACCTCGCCCTCCGTGGCCGGCGGGTGATCCTCGCCGGCACCGACACGGACTTCCGCGGCGAACCGTTCGGGCCGATGCCGCAGCTCATGTGCGTCGCCGAGGTGGTGGACAAGCTGCACGCCATCTGCGTGCTCTGCGGCGCGCCGGCGAGCCGGAACCAGCGGCTCATCGACGGGCGGCCGGCGCGCTACGACTCGCCGACCGTCATGGTCGGCGGCGCCGAGGCGTACGAGGCGCGGTGCCGCGCGTGCCACGCGGTGGCGCCGCCCGATGCCGGGCAGCTGCGGTTCGACACGACCGGCTGAGCGGGACCGGCGCGGCACGGGGGGATCGGGGCGCACCCCGATCCCCCCGTCTCGCGTGCGGTGGCGTGCGGAGCGTCACCGCCCGGTGAGCACCTCTTCGAAGTACGCGATCGCCCGCGGGTCGCGTGACTGTCCCAGCCAGAAGATGGCCGTGCGCCGCATCTCGGGGTCGCGATTGGAGCGCGCGATGCGGATGAGGGCGGGCACCGACTGGTCCCTCGGCTGCTGCGAGAGCGCGAAGACCGCGCTCTTCCGCACCTCGCGGTCGCCGGACGGGTCGTCCACGATCTCCTGCAGGCCCTTGGTCGCCGCGTCGGCCGCGCCCTGCCCGACCCAGAAGACCGCGGAGCTGCGCACCTCGCGCGCGCGGCGGTCGTCCTTGGCGACGCGCAGGAGGCGATCGTACGGCTCCGGCCCCTCGGCGATGATGGCGGGGAAGATCGCCTCCTTCGCGACGCGCTCGTCGGCGGCGTCGACGAGGTCGAGGAGGTACCGCATCGCATCGGACGCGGGCACCGCACCGAGGTCACGGTCCGCCGCGCCGCGCCACCGCCCGCCGACGTAGGCGCGCAGCCGGTCGACCTCGCCGGCACGCACGGTGAGGGAGATCCGCACCGGTCCCGGCTCGCAGTCCTCCTCCCACTCCCTCGAGCGCACGCTCCCGGTCGAGAGCGTGCGGCGGTCCTCCCGGCGGATCGAGATGTTCCCGCTGCCGTTGCCGCAGACGTCGGGGTCGGAGGGGAACTCGAACCGCACGGTGCCCGTGCCGACCGCCGCCACCCGCCGCGCGAGGTCCTGCGCACCCGACTCGGCGCCCGCCGCGGCGAGCGCCACCATCGCCGCGCATCCCATCACGAAAGTCCGCATCGTCCACCCGAAGTTGGAGCCCCAGTGTGCCGGTGGCGCGTGTCGACGCGCCTCCCGGTCCGCGCCGCGTGCACGGCGCGCGCAGCGCCCGCCCTGCCAACCGCCTTCCGCCGCTTCGTTCACTTCGCCACCAGCTCCTCGAGGTACTTCGCGGCCCGCGGGTCGCGCGACTGCCCGAGCCAGAAGATCGCCTGCTTCCGCAGCTCGCGGTCCTGCTCCTTCCGCGCGATCGCGATCAGCTGCTCCACGCCCTCGCCGTCCCGCCGCTGCGAGAGCGTGAACACCACCTGCTCGCGCAGCTCGCGGTCATCCGTGGCGCTGTCGTAGATCGCCATGAGGTCGCCGATCGGCGTCCCGCTCTGCCCCGCCCAGAACAGCGCGCTCTTGCGCAGGTCCGGGTCGAGGGAGCGGTCCTTCGCGCGGTCGAGGAGCCAGCGCGAGTTCTCGCTCGACCGATGCTGCGCGACCGCGAAGATCACCTTCTCGCGCACGTCGTCGTCGTCGAGCGTCGCGAAGATCTCCCGGAGCACCGCCATGTTCTCGGCGCTGCGGCTCTGGCCGAGCCAGAAGATGGCCTCGCCCCGCACCTCGGCGTCGACATCGCGCCGGCGGACGAAGTCCCGCAGCACCCGGGCCGAGCGGTCGGTGCGGGTCTGCGAGAGCGAGAAGACCGCCTTCTTCTGCATCTCGGCATCCGGCGCGTCCTTGAGCAGGATCTGCTCCAGCACCTCGGCCGCCCGGTCGCTGCGCGTCTGCGAGAGCCAGAACACGGCGTCCTCGCGCGTCTTGCGGTCCGGGTCGGTCTTCGCCGTCTCCACGAGGATGTCCACCGCCTCGTCGCTGCGCTTCTGCGAGACCAGGAACACGGCCTTGCGGCGCATCAGCTCCGAGCACTTGTCACGGCGCGCGAGCACCTTGCGGAGGATCGGGAGCGCCTGCTCGCTGTTCATCTGCAGGAGCGCGTTGAGCGCCTCCACGCGTTCGTCGTCGACCGCGTCCTCGCAGCCCGGCGGGATGTCGTCGTGATCGCGTCCCTGGCGCGCGAGGCCGCGACGCGTGCGGTCGAGCTCGCGGCGCGCCTCCGCGAGCTCGCGCTCGAGCTCCGGGCGCACCCGCTCCAGCTCCGCCGCGGCGGCCCCCATCGCCTCGCCCACGCCCGCGATCGCCGCGGCCGCGGCCGCCTCGGCCAGCCCGGCCACGTCGACGGCCGCCTCCCGGTCGCCGCTGCGCGCGAGCCGACCCTTCACGCGGGTGAGCAGTGCGGCCGACTCCCCCGACGTGTAGGTGGCCGAGGCCGGGTACTCGTCCCGCTGCCGCTCGAGCGCCGTGGCGGCGCGCCGCAGGGCGCTCGTGCGGCCCGTCCGCTGGAGCGCGAACGCCTCCCAATAGAGCGCGTCGCCCGCATACGCCGACTTCGGGAAGCGGTTCACGAGGTCCCGGAAGGTCTCTGCCGCGTCCTCCCACGACTCGTCGGAGATCGCGATGCGGCCGCGCCGCCAGAGCGTGTCGGCGGTGTCGCGCGGCGCCCAGCTGGGTGCCGGGATCGGCGCGCCGGCCGCCGCCGGTGCCGCCGTGCGCACCGAGGCATCCGCCGACGGGGTCGGCGAGGCGATGGCCGGCGCGAGGTAGGCGCCCGTGCCGAGCGCGGTGAGCAGCGAGAGGGTCAGGAGCTTCATCGGGTCGTACCTCAGGTTCCAGCCGCGCCGGAGCGCAGCCGCGTCAGGATCTGCGTGCGCTGGAGCGTGCGGTCGAGCATCGCACGGTCCTCGGCGGTGCGGCCGGAGCGCTGCACCAGCTGCACGAGGACGGTCTCCAGGTCTTCCAGGAGCTGCCGACGCACGGGATCGTCGCCGGCGGGGGAATCGAGCAGCAGCCGGGTGTTCGAGAGCACGTCGCGCGCCCAGCGGCCGGTGAGGGAGTCCATCATGGCGTCGGCCGGCATCGCCGCGACCACCGCCACCAGCGCCTCGGCGCGGGTGAGGTGCTGCTGCGAGGCCACCGCGTAGGTGCTCGGGCCGGACTCGGTGCCGTTGGTCACGGGCCGTGCGGAGGCGAGCCGCGTCGTCCCGCGCGGCGCCGGCGCGGCGGTGGCGACCACGGCGGAGCCGTCAGCGGTCCCGTCGGTGGGCCGCACGAGCGCGCGCTGCTCGGGCACCCCGCCCACGCCGCCCGTGACCGGGGCCGGAGCCGGGGCCGGCCCGCCCCCGATCGGCGCGCTCGCCACCGGCCCCACCAGCCCGGTGGCACCGCCCGCCGGCGACCGCTCCAGCGCGTACCGACCGATGCCCACGCCCAGGAGGAGCGTCGCGGCCATCCCGATCCAGGGGGCGTATCGGAGTCCGCGCGTGGGGCGCGACGCGCGGCGGGCGCCCATCGACGGGCCCGCGCCAGGCCGCGCCGCGGCGCGCGCCGCCGCCACGGTCTCCCACATCGCCTCCCGCGGCACCTCGGCGGGCGGCGTGTGGTACTGCGCCGCCTCGCGCGCCAGGAAGGCCTCGAACTTGTCGTCGTGCTCGGTCATGAGGCCCACTCCCCTGCGAAGTCCGACAGTTCCGTCCGCAGCTTCGCCCGTGCCCGGAACAGCTGGGCCTTGGACGTGCCGGGCTGGATGCCCAGCGCCGCGGCGATCTCCTCGTGCGTGAACCCTTCCACGTCGTGCATCACGAACACCGTGCGGTAGCCGTCCGGGAGTCCGTCGATCGCAGTGCGGAGCCGATGCTTGAGGTCCGGCTCCGCCTCGCGCGTCCCGATCGTCACCTCGGGCAGCTCGTCCCCGCCGATCTCCCGGCCGTGGATCCGCCGCACCTTCTTGAGCCCGTTCAGGATCACCGACACCGCGATCGAATGGAGCCAGGTCGCGAGGGAGCTGTCCCCGCGGAAGTCGGCGAGCCGGTCGAAGGCCCGGATGAACGTGTCCTGCGTGAAGTCCCGCGCCATCGTCTCGTCGCCGGCCATCCGGTAGGCGAGCCGATAGACGCGGTCCACGTGCGCGTCATAGAGCTGTCGCTCCGCCCGCACGTCCCCCCGAAGCACCGCGGCGATGAGATCGTGGTCGGTCACTGCGGGGGGTGGGTGGGGCGCTCGCTCGTGGACGACCCAGAGACAGGGGCGACGCGGAAAGGGTTGCGTCGCGCTCCGACGCCCCTAGAGCCCCTGGCCCTTGAGCCCCATGAGGAGGCTCCTGATGCGGGCGGGCGTGTTCGCCCGGCTCACCGCGACCTCGTGCGAGCGCACGTGGATCAGGCGGCTCGTCACGGGGAAGAAGGGCGGGCGGCCGTGGGTCGACTGGCAGCGGTCGGCGAGGCCCTGGTACCGGAAGCCGGAGCCGGTCACCGCGCCGTACAGCCCGGAGTAGGTCCGCATGGCCACGCCTCCCATGAACTGGACGCAGCCGCCATTCGACAGGGTGCCGCTGCCGCCGTCGTCCGGACAGGGGAGCTGGGCGCTCGCATCGCCCATGGTGGTGTTCGGGCTCTCGACCCCGACCGTGCCGGAGGTGCTGAGCAGGTTCCCATGCACGCCGAAGCGGCCGTCGCCCCCGGCGTAGGTCGTGAACTGGCTCGTGAGCAACCAGGTATCCGTGTCGTCCGGACGGCCGATGCGGCGTACGCGCGCGGTGAGGCCGTCGACCACGAGGATGTCCCCGACGGCGACGATGCCGAGCGAGTGGGCGCACGCCGCGACCGCCGCGTCATTCGGGTCGGCCGCGTAGCGCAGGCGGTCGACCACCCGCACGGACCCGGCGACCCGGAGGGTGACGGGACCGGCGACGGTCCCGCTCACGTAGAGCGGCCCGCCGGTGCTGCTCACCACGCGCCGCGAGTTCGCGTTCCGGCTCGGGTCGAGCGGCCAGAGGTAGGCCAGCTCCGCCGCCTGGCGGACCGTGGTGGCGATCCCGGTCACGGCGGTGCCGCCGAAGGCGCGCCAGGTGCCGAGGTCCCGCAGCGACC
>CAZPJF010000245.1:0-5713 GCA_964586095.1 uncultured Gemmatimonas sp.
CTTCCGATCTGTCGGCCGCGGGCACGTCGGGCGCGGTGAGCACCTGGAAGCCGTTCGTGATCCACCCCGCGCGGCTCGGATACGACACGGCGACGGCGCGCTTCACGGGCCAGGTGCTGATCGGCCTGCGCACGGCCAACGGCAACGGCGGCGCGGCGACGCTCACGGGACCGGTGGGGATCAGCGTGGTGAGCGAGGCGACGGTGACCCCGGACCGCATCGCGTTCGCCGCCGGGACGGTGGAGCCGGCGCGCGTCGCGGTGACGACGAACGCGGCGGGCGACTCGGTGGCGCTGCAGCTGCACGCGAACGGGCTCGACGCGGGCGAGGAGGTGCGGGTGAGCCTCGCGCTCCCGACGGTGCTGCGCTTCGAGAACCCGCCGCCACGCCTGCAGGCGTTCGGCACGGAGCCGCGCTGGGTGACGATCGGGACGCACGGCGCGCGGCTCGCGCGCCCGGTGCACCTGCGGCTCGGTGCCGGCTCGGCGCGCGTGGAGCCCGACACGGTCACGCTCGAGCCGGGCCGCGTGGCGCGGGTGAAGGTGACGGCCGAGGATGTGGGACCGTTCCGGTTGACGGCGTCGGGGGAAGGGGTGGTGGACGCGTCGGTCCCGCTCGCGGCGGTCTGGCCGCTGCGCTTCGTCGCGGCGCTGCTCTTGGGCGGCATCGCGGGCGCAGGCTACGCGGAAGGGAAGCGCCGCCGCCGGCGCGCGAACCCCTGGCGCAAGTACCTGCCGCCGGTCCTCGGCGCGGTGCTCGCGGTCACGGCCTGGGTCGCGCTCGGCGTGAACCTCACCTCGGTGCCGATCAGCCCCACGCTGCTCTCTACGCTCGGCGTCTTCACCTTCGCGTTCATCGGCGCGGTGGCCGGCGTGAAGGTGGGCGAGCTCGGCGGCGGTGACGGGAAGGAGAAGGACACCGCGGCGGCCGGCGACGCGACGGACTGACATCGGCGGCATCGAAGGACACACGGAACCCCCAGCGGAGGTGTGATGGCGAGCACGATCCTCTTCCTGATCCACGGCGTGGGCCAGCGGCCCCCCGCCGGCGCGAGCGACCCCGCGAAGGAGATCGCGCGCACCTGGTGGAAGGAGCCGGTGCAGGCGCTCCTCGACGCGGCCAAGGGTTTCGCGCCCGACGTGCCGATCGGGCTCGACGTGGACGAGGGGGTGAAGGTCGTGCCGCTCTCCTACTGCGACCTCATCGTGCAGCAGCTGGAGCGGTGGGAGGACGTGGGTTCGAGCGACGTCGCCGCGGCGGCGGCGAAGACCTTCCCCGACCTGGGGACGGAGTTCCTCGACGACCTGCGCGAGATCGCCGACGAGGACGCGGGGTTCTTCTGGACCAAGTCGGTGGATGTGCTCCTCTACCGCGTGTTCCACGACCGCGCGATCCGGCAGCATGTGCGGGCGCAGGTGGTGGAGGCGCTCAAGAACAACTCGGAAGGCGGTCGGCTGCCGGCGGTGGCGTTCATGGCGCACAGCCTGGGCACGGCGGTGATGCACGACACGCTCTTCGAGCTGCTGAACGACCCGGCGGAGTTCGGCGGGCTGGTGAACCTCGACGTGCTCGCCTACGCGTCGCTGGCGAACGTGAGCAAGGTGCTGATGAGCCTCGCGAACCCGCACGAGTCGATCGTGCGGCCCTTCGGCGCGCCGGGGGCGGGGCGCGCGCGGGTGCGCACCTTCGTGGACGCGCGCCACAAGTGGGACCCGATCCCGTACATCGGCGGCTTCAAGCCCGGGTGGGACCCCGCGACGTCGCGCTTCCGGCCGGTGGGGATGAGCCGCATCCACGACATCAACACGCACTCGTACGCGGAGTACGTGAAGCACCCGGCGGTGTGGGGGCCGGTGCTGGAGAAGGTGCTGCAGCGGCCGCTCACGCCGGCGAAGCTCGCGCGGCTGGTGGCGCAGCACGATGCGCTCCCGGAGCCGCCGTGCATCGCGGCGATCAAGGAGCTTGCGGACGCGGTGACGGACCTCGGCGTGGCGATGGACGCGCTGCGGCCGCAGGGGGCGTGGCAGGCGATCGCGGCGTTCACCAAGGCGGCGCGGCTGCTGCAGGAGGCGAAGGACGCATGCACCTGAGCCTCCGCCCGCTCCGGCTCGCGGCGCTCCTCGCGCTGCTGGGTGCGCCCGCCGCAGCGCAGGAGGCCGCGACGGCCTGCTTCGATGTGGCCGCCGAGCCCGGCCGCGGCCTCGCCGCCGCCGTGCACCCGACCGCGCTTCGCGAGCGCTACGCCGCCGCGATCGTCGCGCGCGACTGGGAGACGGCGATCCGCGGCTACGTCGCCACCATCGACTCCACCCTCCGGGCCTCGGTCGCCGAGAGCAGCCGGCCGTCGGCGGCGTACACGCCGGTGGCCGAGAGCTACCGCCGCGCGCTCGCACCGCTCGCCGACGCGGCGACCGACGCCGTGCGCGCGCCTCGCCGCGACTGGGCGCGCCTGCTGCGCGACGCCGAGATCAACCAGGCGCGCCCCGTGCCGGACGAGGGCCGGGCGCTCATCATGCAGCGCTCGACCGGCGAGGCGATCACCATCCCGCTCGACGCCATCCGCCCCGAGGAGCGCGACGCCCTCTGCTGGAGCGCCTGGGGCCTCTACCGCCTCCTGGGCACGGTGAACTTCGAGACCGTCCCCGCGGCGTTCGCGCGCGTGGAGGCGACCGCCGGCCGCTGGACGCGCTACCAGGACGGTGGCCCGCTCCAGCTCCCGCACGAGCTGCTCCTCAATCGCCTCGCGCGCCCCCTCGTCGGCGGGATCGGCGCAGGCCGCTACGACCCGCCGCGCATCACGCTCACCGCGGTGCACCCGTTCGCGGGCGTGGAGCTCCGCCGTACGGGGAACGCGTGGGCCAACGACCAGGGGGCCGCGGTGCACCTCGCGGGCTTCACCGTCTGGCTCGGCGACTGGAAGACCAACGTCGGCGCGTCGTGGATCGCCGCCGCCTCGGGCGACGGCACGGTGGGGCAGGGGGCGCTCCTGCGGTTCGGCGACCTCGTGAACATCGGCTTCATCGACCGGCGCGTCGCCGGCGGGCCGCTGCAGCGCTCGGCGATCTTCCAGCTCGACGCCCTCAAGCTCATCGCGAGCGACGCGCGCGCCAAGCAGGCGCTCGCGGCGCTCGGGATCTCAGGGGAGATCTTCGAGACGACGCGGAAGGACAGGGAGCCGTAGCGCGCGGTACGCCCCTGCCGGGGACCGCGCGACGCTCACGGGGCCTGGTGCCCCAGCACCGCGCGCACGTTCCGTCGCTGCAGCACGAAGATCCACGCGCCGAGGAGTGCCGCGGCCGCGGCGAGCCCGAAGGCCACGGCGCTCGCGGGGCGCGAGCGCAGGAAGCCGCGCAGGACCTCGAGGAGGAGCGCGAAGGGGATGGTGCGCGTCGCTGCGGCGGTGAGCGCCGCGCGGGTCCCCGCGGCCGCGCGGCCACGGAGCTCCGCCGCCGCGTAGCCGAGCGCAGTGAAGGTCGCGACGTGCCCGAGCGCCGCGAGGAGGCCGTGCACGTCGGGCGACCCGGGCGGCAACAGCGCGAGCATCAACCGCCAGCGGCGGAACCAGAGGTCCAGCGGCCAGAGCGCGGCGAGCACGGTGTACGCCACCAGCGGCACGAGGGCCACGCGGAGCGTGGGGATCTCGAAGCGGCGCGCACGTGTCCCCGGCGCGGCGCCCTCGACCGCGAGCCGGGTGGGCAGGCGGAAGCGCGCCGCCAGGGTGGCGACGAGGAGCAGGAGCCCCGCCGGCAGCAGCCAGGGCGCGCGCAATGCCGCCGGGAACAGCGCCACGAGGACCCACGCGGCGGCGCCGGCGATGAGGCGGAGGAGTGGCGCCTCGCGCGCCGGGTCGCCCGGAGGCGCATAGGCCGCGTGCACCGACGCGAGGATCCAGGCCGCGCTCGCCACGGGGAGGAGGAGCAGCTCGTCGGGGATCCCGCCCGCCACGCCGGCGACCCAGAGGACCGGCACGAGCAGGACCGTGAGCCCGACGAGGGGCAGCTCGAGCGCGAGGGCGCGCATGGCCCCGGCGGCATCGACGCGCGCGCTGGCGCGGCGGCAGAGGAGCGCGCCCAAGCCGGCGCCGAGTGCGTTGGCGGCGATGTCGCTGAACGCCGGGTAGCGTCCCGGGGCGAAGAGCTGGGCGACCTCGAGGACGGTGCTGAAGAGGGCTCCGAGGCCGAGGCCGCGGAGGAGGTCCGCGCGCGCGTCGGGCGCCGATCCCCCGGTCCCGCGACTCCCGCGGGCCAGGCGGTCGACGAAGCCCAGTGGCAGGAAGAGGGCGATGTTGAGCGCGACGTCACCCGGCTCGACCTGCCAGCTGAACCCCTGCACCGCGTGGCCGGCGAACCGGAAAGGCGCGAGGGTGACGACCGCGACCATCAGGGCGAGATAACCGGTGACGGCGCGCGCGAGCAGCGCGCCGGTGCGCGCGGCGGAGTCCATGCGCGGAATCTAGGCGGAGGCGGCCCGCCGCGGCCCCCGGAACGCATCGGCCGGCCGGACCCCGAGGGATCCGGCCGGCCGAGTCGCGCGGAGGCGCCTTCGCTCAGTTCAGCGGGCAGCCGCGCTCGTTCATCGCGGCGAACTGGTTCTTGAGCGTCTCGTAGTTGCTGCCGAGGTACGCGGCGTTGAAGGCGTCGATCACCGCCTGCGGCGAGCTGAGCCCATAGCCGACCGCGGTGGTCCCCGAGTTGAGCAGCGCCGCCACCGTGTGGCGACCGAGCGCGTTCAGGCCACCGCCGCCCTGCGCGAGGACCTGCCGGAGCGTCATCCCGGGGAAGGCGTTCTCGAAGACGCTCGAGAAGAGCATGTTCGGCGAGTACTGGGCGGGCCACGAGTCGAAGTGGTGCGACTGCTTCCAGTAGCCCGGCGTGCACCCGCCGAACGTGGCCGGCGGCGGGGGCGGGGGCGGGATGACGAGCTTGCGGTTGTAGTAGGTCACGATGCCGCCCTTCGACCGCGTGAGCTGGAGCTCGACGCTGTTCGTGCCGGTGATCGTCGGCTGGCGGAAGCGGTTGAAGGCGTGGCTCGTGTCCTTCACGATCGAGTCGAGCGTGACGCCGGTGGCGGGCACCTCGGTGACCACGACGTTGTCCACCCGGGTCATGTCGACGTTGCCGTTGGCGTCCGCGATCGGGACCCACTCGTGCACCATCTGGCAGTAGCCGGGCTGGAGCGAGACCGACGGGGCCGCGGCGCCGTTGATGGTCACGGTGAAGGAGGCCGAGGTCCCTTCCTTGCAGACCCACGCCGTGTTCCACGGCATCTCGGGGTTGGCGTACACGTCCACGCGGGTCATCTGCTGGCCGACGACGTACGCGTCGGGGGCAGCGACCATCTGGGTCGGCGCACCGACCGGGTTGTCGACGGAGCAGGCGGCCGCGACGAACGCGAGCAGCGCAGCCGCGGCGGCGCGTGCGGGGAAGGACTTGGGCACGGGAGGCCTCATGTCATCTGGAGTGGGAGGGGAGAGCGGAATCGTCACGCTGTGACATGCAAGGCGTGTGCCCCTGCGCAGGCGGGCGTGCGCTCGCGGAAGCCCCTGTCGAATCAACAGATGCGCGATGCCGCCCGCGCCCCCCCTCGGTGCGGGCCACTCACCCGCTCGTCCCTCCTGTGGCGGTCCTGCAACGCGCACTCCGGGCCGTGGCGCGGCGGCTCGGCCAACGCCCCGCCATCCTCGCCCAACGCCCCGCGCCCTGCTCCCTGTGCC
>CAZPJF010000246.1:0-5699 GCA_964586095.1 uncultured Gemmatimonas sp.
GGGCGCCGCGCCCGATCCTGCGGGCGCGCTGCGGGACGAAGGCGACGATGATGGTGCTGGCCGAGGGGGAGGCGCGGACGCGCACGGTGGACGTGCCCGCCGACCGGCGCGGTCGATACGCGCTCGAGGAGGCCGACGCGGTGACGCTCGCGCGGTGGGCGATGCGGATCGAGGAGCACTACTCGCGCCGCGCGGGCGAGCCGACGCCGATGGACATCGAGTGGGCGCGCGACGGCGCCACCGGCGAGCTCTTCATCGTGCAGGCGCGGCCGGAGACGGTCCATGCGCGGGCGGGCGACGGGCCGCGCCGCGTGCGGCGCCTCACCGGAGAGGCCCCGATGCTCGCGCGCGGGCGCAGCGTGGGCGGCGGGGTCGCGGTCGGACGGGCGCGGGTGGTCCGCCGCCCCGACGCCGCGTTCGAGGCCGGGGACGTCCTCGTCACCGAGATGACCGACCCCGACTGGCTGCCGCTCATGCGCCGCGCCGCGGCGGTGGTGACCGACCATGGTGGCCGCACCTGCCACGCGGCGATCCTGAGCCGCGAACTGGGGATCCCCGCCGTCGTCGGCACGGGGGACGCGACGCGCGCGATCCCCGACGGCAGCGACGTCACGGTGAGCTGCGCGGCCGGCGAGGAAGGGACGGTGCTCGCCGGCCGGGTGCCGTTCGACGAGCAGGAGGAGGTCGACGGTGCGCCGCTCCCGACCCGGACGCACGTGCTCGTGAACCTCGCCGACCCTGCGGGGGCGCTCCGGCACTGGCGGCTGCCCGCCGACGGGATCGGGCTCGCCCGCATGGAGTTCATCATCGCGAACGAGGTGCGCGTGCATCCCATGGCGCTGCTGCACCCGGAGCGCATCACGGACGCCGCGGTGCGCGCCCAGGTGGAGGCGCTGCGCGTCGGGGAGTCGCGTCCCGGCGGGTGGTTCGTGGAGACCCTCGCCCGCGGCGTCGCGATGCTCGCCGCCTCGCAATGGCCCAAGCCCGTCATCGTGCGGATGAGCGACTTCAAGACCAACGAGTACGCCGGCCTGCTCGGCGGCCGCGACTTCGAGCCGGACGAGGAGAACCCGATGCTCGGCTTCCGCGGCGCGTCGCGCTACACGCACGCGCGCTACGCCGAGGGCTTCCGGCTCGAGTGCGCCGCCCTGCGGATGGCGCGCGAGGCGATCGGGCTCGCGAACATCACGCCCATGGTCCCGTTCTGCCGGACCATCGGCGAGGCCGACGCCGTGCTCGCGGCGATGGCGGCGGAGGGGCTCGAGCGCGGGCGCGACGGGCTCGAGGTCTACGTGATGTGCGAGATCCCGTCGAACGTGATCCTGGCGGAGCGCTTCGCGGAGCGGTTCGACGGGTTCTCGATCGGGAGCAACGACCTCACGCAGCTGACCCTCGGCGTGGACCGCGACTCGGGGGTGCTGGCGCCGCTGTTCGACGAGCGCGACCCCGCCGTGCTGGCGCTCATCCGCGACGTGATCCGGCGGGCCCACGCCTGTGGCCGCCCGGTGGGGCTCTGCGGCCAGGCGCCGAGCGACGACCCCACCTTCGCCGCGCTCCTGGTGGAGGCGGGGATCGACTCGATCTCGGTGAACCCCGACAGCGTCACCCGGGTCCGGGCGCGCGTGCATGAGGCCGAGGCGCCCGCGAGCCGTGGCCTCGCGCCCGCCGCGGCGCGGCGCGGGGCGCGCGAACCGCTCGCGACCCCCTGAGCGCCGCGCGGGACTCGCGGCGCTCAGCGTGCCGCGAGTTCCGCACCGATCGCCGCCACGGCGTCGACGAGCGCGTCGAAGTCCTCGTCGCGCGAGCGGTGGTTGGAGATCGCGACGCGGATCGCGAAGCGGCCGCGGATCGTCGTCCCGCTCGGCGCGGCGATGCCGCGCTCCTGCAGCTGGATGAGGATCTCGCGGTTGAGCGCGTCGAGCGCCGCGTCGTCGAGCCCGGGCCCCGTGAAGCGGAAGTTCACGATGTTGAGCGGCACCGGCGCGAGGCGCTCCAGGGCGGCATGCGCGTCGACCAGCGCCGCCAGCCGCGCCGCCTGCCGCACGTTGCGCGCGATGCATGCCCCGATGGCGTCCGTGCCGGAGGCGCGGAACTGCATCCACGCCTTGAGCGCCTTGAAGCTCCGCGTGAGCTCGATCCCGCGGTCGGCGAAGAAGATCCCGCTCTGCGCCATCAGCCCGCGCGACTCGCTCGCCAGGTAGGCGGCCTGCATGGAGAAGGTCTCCACGAGCGCCGCATCGTCGCGCACGAGCACGCAGGCGATGTCGAACGGCAGGTAGCCCCACTTGTGGAGGTCGAACGCGACCGAGTCGGCGCGCTCGAGGCCCGCGACGAGCGGTGCGACCTCCGGCGAGAGCCGCGCGAGCGCGCCGAACGCGCCGTCCACGTGGAACCAGAGGCCCTCGCGCGCTGCGAGCCCGGCGAGCGCGTGGAGGTCGTCGGTCGCGCCGGTCTGCACCGTGCCCGCGGTGCCGATCACGCAGCAGGGCCGGTGGCCCGCCTCGCGGTCCGCGCGGATCATGGCCGCCATCGCGTCGACGTCCACCGTGAAGTCCTCGCGCACGGGCACGCGGCGGAACGCGGCGTTGCCGAGTCCGAGGAACTCGCAGGCCTTCTTGAGCCAGCCGTGCACCTCGGTGCTCGCGTACACGAGCAGCGTCGGGTGCCCCGACTGCAGCCCCTCGGCGCGCACGTCGAACCCGGCGCGCCGCTGCCGCGCCACGGCGAGGCCCAGGACGTTGGCCATGGTGCCGCCGCTCACGAGGATCCCGCCGGCGGTGGCCGGGAAGCCCATCAGTTCCGCGCACCAGCGCACGACCTGCCGTTCCACGAGCACCGGCGCCTGCTCGAGCCCGCCGACGTTCGGGTTCATGACCGAGGCGAGGAAGTCGGCCATCGCGGCCTGCGGCGAGCCGGTCCCCATCACCCAGCCCCAGAAGCGGGGATGGATGTTGCCGTTGGGATATGGGCGGACGAGCGCGAGGAAATCCTCGTAGGCGCGCGCATCGCCCACGCCGGTGCGCGGGAGCGGTTCGTCGGCGAGGCGCGCCCGCACCGGAGCCGGCATCGGCTGCCAGACGGGCCGCTCGCGCACGTCGCGCAGGTAGTCGAGCGAGTCGTCCACCATGCGGTGGGCGAGCGCACGGAAGGCGTCCCAGTCGGCGGGGTCGAGGGACGCGGCGGGATCGGCGGGTCGAGGGGGAGTGGTCATGCCCTAAGGATGCGCGCTCCGCGCCGCCGGCACGACCCGGAAGTTGCGGCCGCTACTCGCTGCGCATCGCGAGCATCGGGGCGACGCGGCTCGCGCGGCGCGCCGGCAGGCCGGCCGCGAGGAGCCCGGACGCCGCCACCGCGACGACCGCCGCGGCCCAGACCGCGGGATCCCGCGGCTCCACGCCGAACAGCACCGAGGCCATGAGGCGCGTGAGCGCCCACGCGAGCGCGAGCCCTGCGGCGAGCGCGCAGGCGAGCAGGGTGCCGCCGGTGCGCAGCACGTCCCGTGCGATCCGCGCCGGCGGCGCGCCGAGCGCGGACCGCAGGCCGAACTCCCGCGTCCGCTGCTCCACGGCGTAGTTCAGGATCCCGAAGAGTCCGGCCATCGCGAGCAGCAGCGCGACCGCCGCCAGCGACGTGAAGAGCGCGAAGATGAACCGCGGCCAGCCGACGCTCTGGCGCATGACGTCGCGCATCGGGTGCACGCGCGCGACCGCGACCTTGGGGTACACGTCGCGCAGGGCGCCCTCCACGGCGGCGGCGAGCGAACGCGGGTCGGCATCGGCGGTGCGGACGAGCAGCGCGTAGCCGGCCGCCGCGGGATGGCGCTGGGCGAAGCTCCAGTACGCCTCCGGACGCGGCGGCTGGAACGGCCCGAAGTTCCGGATGTCGCTCACGACGCCGACGATCTCGTTCACCTCGGTCCCCACGAGGAAGCGCTGGCCGAGGGGATCGCGGTCCGTGAAGTCGCGCGCGACGAGCGCGGCGTTCACCACCACGGGTCGCGGGCCGCTGGCCGCGGCGAGCTCGCGCGCGTCGAGCAGGCGACCGGCCAGCAGGCGCTGCCCCGTGGCGGCGAAGAAGCCGGGGGTGACGTTGCGCGTCTCCACCAGCGGCCGCTCCGCGAGGGGCACCTCGGGCGTGCCCTCGTAGCGGATCCACGCGTTCCAGCCCCACTCCTGGTACGGCAGCTGCGAGATCGCGCCGGCCGCCGTCACGCCGGGCACCGCCGACACCGCCTCGATCGCGGGGGCGAGGAACCGCGCGGCCGCCTGGCCGTCGGGGAAGTCCGCCGGGGACACGCGCACCTGCATCGTGAGCAGTCCGGACGGATCGAACCCCGGGTCGCTGCGCAGGACGCGGACGAAGCCCTTGAGGACGAGCCCCGCGCCGATGAGCAGCGCCACCGCGAGCGCGCCCGCGGCGACGACGAGCAGGCCGAGCACGCGATGCTGCCGGCGCCCGCCCGCCGCCCGGCCGCCGCGCAGCGCATCGCCCGGCACGACGCGCGCGGCCCGCAGCGCCGGCGCCAGGGAGCCGGCGAGCGCCGCCACGATCGCCACGGCGAGCGCGACCGCGACCGTCCGGAGGTCCACGCGCGCGTCGGCGAGCTGCGGGATCCGCTCGGCGCCGAGCCCCACGATGCCGCGCACCAGCGCGACGGCCAGCGCGACCCCGAGCAGCCAGCCGCCCATCGCGATGATCGCCCCTTCCGCGAGGACCGGGCGCATCACCTCCCATCGTGTGGCGCCCAGCGCGCTCCGCACCGCGAGCTCCGGCTGCCGACGGATGCCGCGCGCGAGGAGGAGGCTCGAGACATTGATGCCCGCGATCGCGAGCACCGCGAGGGTCGCGGCGACGAGCAGCAGGAGCGGGGCGCGCAGGTGGACGCCCGCGTCCACCGGGAGCGGGCGGATCCCCACGCTCGCGCCCGCCAGCTGCGGGAAGCGCTCGACCACCGCCGCGAACCGGCGCACGAGCGCCTGCTCGGCCACGTCCGCGCTCACGTCCGGCGCGAGGCGCGCGAAGGCGCGGAGATAGTTGCTCGTCCGCGCCTCGCGGTCCTGCGGGGTGAACCGCGCCGGCACCCAGAGGTCGGGGGCGTAGAGCGTGCCGGCATTCGGGATCCGCACGCGGGGCGGCAGCACGCCGACGATCTCGTGCGCCACGCCGTCGATGCGCAGCGGCGTTCCCACCACGCCGGGATTCCCGCCGAACTGGTCGCGCCAGTACTCGTGGCTGAGCACCACCACGCGCGACGCGCCGGGATCGTCATCGGCGGGCGTGAGGGCGCGGCCGTGCTGCGCCCGGATCCGCAGCGTGTTGAAGAACGGCCCGGTCACGCGCAGGGTGAACACCGGCGCGACGCGGTCCCCCACCTCCACGAGCAGCGAGGTGGAGGCGAACGCCGCGAGGCCCTCGACGGCCGGCTCCTCCGCGAGGTCGAGCACGTTCGGCGCCGAATGCGGCTGGTCCGACGTGCCCTTCACCGTCCGGAACACCGAGACGAGGCGGTCCGCCTCGTCGAACGGCGCGGCGTCGAGCAGCACCGCATCGACCACGCCGAAGACCGCCGCGACGCTCCCGATGCCGAGCGCGAGGCAGAGGAGGCAGGCCGCGAGGAGCATCGGGGCGCGCGCCAGCGTGCGCCACGCCTGGACCAGCTCGCGCCGCGCGCCCGCGACCGCTTCGCGCGCCGAGGCGCT
>CAZPJF010000247.1:0-5695 GCA_964586095.1 uncultured Gemmatimonas sp.
CGCACCCCCGCACGCGGCGCGCGCGCGCGCGCCGTCGCGCCCCGCACGGCGGGTGCCGCGTCACGGCGCGCCCACGCGCACCCGCGCCACCCGCACCGTGCTCGGCGTGCCGGGCATCGTCCACGCGAGCACCACGTCGCGCCCCACGCGCGCCATGCGCGGGAAGCCGCTCGCGCGCGTCCCGCTCGACGGGCTCACGACGACGGACGGCTCGAGGCTCCCGTCGCGGCGGACGATGCGCGCACGCACCTGCGCGGTGTCGCCGCCCGTGCGCTCGATCCAGCTCACGAGCGCGCGGTCCCCGTCCAGGAGCTCCACGTCCACGCGGCCGGTCGGATTGCCATCGTCCACGCGGACCGGGGCGGAGAAGCTCGCGCCCGCATCGGCCGAGAAGGCGACGCGCACCCGCGCAGTGTCCTGGGCCGCCGTGTACCAGGCGGCGACGATGGTGTCATGCACCGCGCTCGCCGCGGGCCCGTTCACCGGGCAGTAGTCGATCCGCCACCCGTCGGCGTGCAGCGGCGCCGGCGCGCTCCACGCGCCGTCCACGAGGCGCAGCACCGACATGTCACGGATCTCGTCGTCCGAGCGGTCGCGGTAGACCACGACCGGCCCGCGCGAGGTCATCACGGCGGTCGTCTGGCAGCAGTCGCAGGTGCGCGGGTCGATGACCTGCGCGTCGGCGACGGTCCCGCCGCGCCACGAGGCGAAGCCGAGCTGCATCGCCCCGCCGTGGCCCTCCGCCGGTGCCTTGCCCGTGCGCCGGCGGACCTCCTCCGCCGCGAGCGCACCGGCCGTGCCGTCCAGCAGCACGACGCCGGCCTCGCCGTTCCCGAGCGGCAGCACCGTGACGAACCCGTGCTCGGCCGGCACGCCGGCCCGGTGCGGCAGCGCGCTCGTGCCCCAGGTGGCGCCGCCGTCCGCCGACTCCGCCAGGCGCACGTCGTACGCGAAGCGCCCTGTGCCGCTCCGCTGCAGCCAGTGCGCGAGCAGCTTGCCGCCGCCGATCGGCGTGACCGATGGGAAGTCGGCCCAGTTCACGAACAGGTCATCGCGACGGACGACCTCCCGCGGCGCGCTCCACGCCCCCTCCGGGCCGAGCCGTGCGACCTTGAGCGCGACCGTCGAGTCGGCCTGGCGCTCGAGCCAGCTCAGCACCGCGGCCCCGTCCTCGTCGGCGGCGACGAACGGTTCGGCCGCCCCGTCGGCCGCGGGGGACGGGAGCGGCACGATCGTGAGCGGCGTGGGGCCGCGATCGCCGCCGCAGGCGAGCACGAGCAGGGCGGCGCCGAGCAGGGCGTGGGGTCGCGTGAGGTGCATGAAGGGGGTCCGGGGGAAGGCGTGCACGCTGAAAGGTGCGGGGGCCCGGACGGCGGGGCAACGCGCTCAGGGCGCGATCGAGAAGATCCGTTCGGTGTCGCGCGCGAAGTCGGCGACCGCGTGCCGCACCCCCGCGTCGGTCCAGTGCAGGATGGCGCCCATGCGCTGGGCCACGCGCTCGGCGAGGCCGCGCCCCTGGTCCTTCCGCTCGAACGCGAGCGTCGTGCGACGGATGAGCACGTCCGAGAGCGACTCCGCCATCTCGTGCCGCACCGCGTGATCGACGTCCCGCTCGGTCCACGGCAGCGCCGGGTCGAGGTGGACGTCGTCGCTGGCGGGGACGGCGCGCGCGCCGGGCCGCGGCGCGCGCGCGGTGTCGCACGGCCGGACGCGCTGGCCGAGCCGCCGCACCACCACATCGACGCACTGCTCCGCCATCGCGCGGTACGTCGTGAGCTTGCCGCCGGTGATCGTCACGAGGCCCTTGGGCGAGGTCGTGATCGCGTGCTCGCGGCTCGCGGAGCCCGGGTCGCCGGTGTTCGTCCGCGCGACGAGCGGGCGGATCCCCGCCCAGGCGGCGACGACGTCGTCCTCGGTGAGCCGCGCGGCGGGGAAGAAGCGGTTGCAGGCCCGGAGCAGGTAGCGCACGTCGGCCGCGGCGGCGCGCACGTCATGCGGGTGCTCGGCGGTGGCCGTGTCGGTGGTGCCGATGATCGTGTGCGTGCCGGCCGGCAGCGTGAACATCACGCGCCCGTCCTCGGGGGAGAGCATGGTGACCGCCGAGCGGTTGCCGACCCGCGCCGCCGGCACGGCGATGTGCACGCCCTTGGTGCCGCGCACGACCGGCCCCGCGGGGGCGGCCTCCATCGCGACGACCTCGTCGGTCCATGGGCCGGTGGCGTTGAGCACGATCCGCGCCTGCACGCGCACCTCCGCGCCGCCGAGCAGGTCGCGCACGATCGCGCCGTCCACCGGGCCGTGCGGCGCGCTGCACGAGAGCGCCGTCACCTCGGCGTGGTTGAGCACCGTCGCGCTCGCGTGCGCCGCGTCGATCGCGTTCGCGAGCGTGAGCCGCGCGTCGTCGGTCGCCGCGTCCCAGTAGGTGGCGCCGCCGCGGAGCGCGTCGGGGGCCAGTGCCGGCTCCATGGCGAGCACCCCGGCCGGGTCGAGCCGGCGGTGCCGGCCCACGTTCCTGAAGAGCGCGAGCGCGTCGTAGAGGGTGAGCGCGGCGGCGAGCTTCCACCGCGGGACGCGCGCGCCGGCGTAGACGGGCCAGGTGAAGCGGAGCGGGCGCACGAGGTGCGGGGCGAGGTCGAGGAGCCGCCGGCGCTCGCGGCTCGCCTCGAACACGAGGTGCAGGTAGCCGTGCTCCAGGTAGCGGACGCCGCCGTGGATGAGCCGCGAGGAGCGGCTCGAGGTGCCCGCCGCGAAGTCCTCGCGCTCCACCAGCGCCACGGCGAGCCCGCGCCGGGCGGCGTCGCGGGCGATCCCCGCCCCCGTGATCCCGCCGCCGATGACGAGCAGGTCGAACCGGCGGTCGCCGAGGTCGGCGAGGCGCTGCGCGCGACGCGGGATGGTCGGGGGGGACACGCGGCAAGCTTATCGCGCGGTCGCGGTCCCCGCGAGACGCGGCGTGCCCTCTGCCTTCCGCCCCCGGCCCTCCCTAGCTTCCATCATGCCCATCTACGAGCCGGGGCAGCGCGTCGCCATCATCGCCGGCGTCCGCACCCCCTTCGCCAAGTCCGGCACCCTGTTGAAGTCGCTCAGTGCGATCGAGCTCGGCAAGATCGCCGTCAGCGAACTGGTGCACCGGACCGACCTCGATCCCGCGTCGGTCGACCTGCTGACGTTCGGCACGGTCCTTCCCTCCGTGCTCGCGCCGAACATCGCGCGCGAGATCGCGCTCATGCCGCTGCTGCCCAAGCGGCTCGACGCGTACAGCGTGTCGCGCGCCTGCGCCTCGGCCAACCAGGCGATCACCGACGCCGCCGACCAGATCGCGCTCGGCCATGCGCAGGTCGCGATCGCGGGGGGCGCCGAGTCGCTCTCGAACGTGCCGATCCTCCACTCGCGCGGGTTCTCGGACGCGCTGGTCGCCGCGAGCAAGGCCAAGACCCTCGGGGCGCGCGTGCAGGCGTTCGCCAAGGTGCGGCCCAAGGACTTCATCCCGATCACGCCCGCCATCGCCGAGCCCACCACCGGCGAGACGATGGGCCAGTCGGCGGAGAAGATGGCGAAGCTGAACGGGGTCACGCGCGAGGAGCAGGACGCGTTCGCGCTCGCGTCGCACCTGAACGCCGCCCAGGGGACCGCCGACGGCCGGCTCACGGCCGAGCTCGTGCCGGTGATGCTGCCGCCCAGGTACGAGTCGGCGATGACGAGCGACAACGGGATCCGGAGCGACACCACCGCCGAGGCGCTCGCCGGGCTCAAGCCGGTGTTCGACCGCCGCTACGGGAGCGTCACCGCCGGCAACGCCTCGCCCCTCACCGACGGGGCGGCGGCGGTGCTGCTCATGCGCGAGGACGCGGCCAAGGCGGCCGGCCTCACGCCCAAGGCGTACATCCGCAGCTACGCCTATGCCGCGCTCGACCCGGGCGAGCAGCTGCTGCAGGCGCCGGTGCTCGCGGCGCCCGTCGCGCTCCGGCGCGCCGGCCTCACGCTCAAGGACATCGACCTCGTGGAGATGCATGAGGCGTTCGCGGCCCAGGTGCTCTCCAACCTGCGCGGCTTCGAGAGCCGGCAGTGGGCGGAGCGCGCGGGCCTCTCCGCGCCGCTGGGCGCGGTCGACCGCAGCCGGCTCAACGTGATGGGCGGGTCGATCTCCATCGGGCACCCCTTCGGCGCGACCGGCGCCCGCGTGACGACGACGCTCGTGAACGAGCTCGCGCGGCGCGGCGGCCGGTTCGGCCTCATGACCGTCTGCGCCGCCGGCGGCCTCGGCTTCGCGATGGTGGTGGAGCGCGCATGACCACCCTGCCCGCGGTCACCCTCGAGGTCGTCGACGGCGTCGCCGTCCTCACCTTCGACCTCCCCGGCGAGTCGGTGAACAAGTTCTCGCCGGCCGTGATCGAGGAGTTCACCGCGCACATCGAGCGGATCGAGCGGGACGTCGCGATCCGCGCCGCGGTGCTGCTCTCCGGCAAGCCCGGCAACTTCGTCGCCGGCGCCGACATCGACCAGTTCCTCGAGTTCCGCACCGCGCAGGACGCGGCCAAGGCGAGCGCGTTCGGGCACGCGATGTTCCACCGCATCGAGAAGGGCCGCGTGCCGGTCGTCTGCGCGGTCGACGGCGCCTGCCTGGGTGGCGGACTCGAGTTCGCGCTCGCCTGCGCGTACCGCATCGCCGCCGACTCGCCCCGGACGCAGTTCGCGCTGCCCGAGGTGAAGCTCGGCCTGATCCCGGGCGCGGGCGGCACGCAGCGGCTGCCCAAGCGCGTGGGCCTGCAGGCCGCGCTCGACATGATCCTCACCGGGAAGAACGTGCGGGCCCGGAAGGCGCTGCAGATCGGCCTCGTGGACGAGGTGGTGCACCCGAGCATCCTGCGGCGCATCGCCATCGAGCGCGCCGGGGAGCTCGCGGCCGGCGCCATCCCGCGCCAGCGCGACAACCGGCACCACGGCGCCAAGGAACTCCTCCTCGACGACAACCCGATCGGGCGCGCGGTCGTCTTCCGCCAGGCGCGCGAGCAGACCCTCAAGAAGTCGGGCGGGCACTATCCCGCGCTGCTCGCCGCGATCGACGCCGTCGCGGCCGGCTTCTCGGCCGCCTCGGAGGCGCACGGCTACGCGGAGGAGGCCCGGCTCTTCGGCGAGATGGCCATGACGCCGGTCTGCCGCGAGCTGATGTTCCTCTTCTACGCCACCACCGCGCTCAAGAAGGACGCGGGCATCCCCGGCGAGGTGGCGCCGCGTCCGGTGGACCGCATCGCCGTGCTCGGCTCGGGGTTCATGGGGGCCGGCATCGCGGCGGTGAGCGTGATGCAGGACGTGCCGGTGCGGTTCAAGGACACCGACGCCGCGCGGGTCGCCAAGGGCGTGGCCGCGGTGCGCGACATCATCCGGGACGGCCTCACCAAGCGCCGCATCACGCGGCAGCAGTTCGAGGACCAGGTGGGACTGGTCGCGGGCACCACGCAGTACACCGGCTTCGCTCGCGTGCCGCTCGTGATCGAGGCCGTGTTCGAGGACCTCAAGGTCAAGCACACGGTGCTCCGCGAGGCGGAGGCCGTGCTCGCGCCGACGGCGATCTTCGCCACGAACACCAGCACCATCCCGATCGCGAAGGTGGCGGAGGCGAGCGCCCGGCCCGAGCGCGTCATCGGCATGCACTTCTTCTCGCCGGTCCACAAGATGCCGCTCCTCGAGGTGATCG
>CAZPJF010000248.1:0-5625 GCA_964586095.1 uncultured Gemmatimonas sp.
CGAGGGGAAGGCGATCGGCGAGGACTACACGCTCGCGCTCGCGACCCGTGTCGTGTTGCGTCACCGCGCCGGTCCGGTGGTCACGAACCTCTCGACGAGCCGGATCGTGGATGACATGGCGGGGGAGCGTGGCGGCCGGGTGATCCACGCGCCGGTGGGCGAGGTGAACGTGGCCCTCCGAATGCGCGCCGAAGGGGCCGTGATCGGCGGCGAGGGGAATGGCGGGGTGATCCTGCCCGAGCTGCACCTGGGCCGCGACGCGCCGCTGGGGGTGGCACTCGTCTTGCAACTGATGCATGAGGATGGGGAGCCCCTGTCGCGGATCGTCGGGCGCTTCCCTCGCTACGCGATCATCAAGGACAAGCTGGACCGGCCGGCCAAGCCGCTCGACGCGGTCTATGCGGCGCTCACGAACGCGTTCCCGGACGCGTCGGCGGACACCCAGGACGGGCTGCGCCTGACGTGGGCGGACCGGTGGGTCCACATCCGGCCCTCCGGGACGGAGCCGATCGTCCGCGTGATCGCGGAGGCCCCCACGGCCGCGGGTGCGAAGGCGCTGGTGGAGCGGGGGCGGGAGTTGCTGGCGCAGCTGGCGTAACGGATGCCGTGAGCCGCGAGTCGTGCTCGGAGAGGGGGCCCGCCCGGACCCGTCGACGCGACCCCCCTCACCCGACTCATCTCACTTCTCATCTCTGCCACCATGTGCGGCATCGTCGGCTACATCGGTCCCAAGCAGGCCACCCCCTTCCTGATCGAGGGGCTCAAGCGCCTCGAGTACCGCGGCTATGACTCGGCCGGCCTCGCGCTGTTCGACGGCGAGACCATCGAGACGCGGCGCGCCGCGGGGAAGATCGCGAAGCTGGAGGGGGTGCTCTCGGCCGACCCGGTGACGGGGAAGGTCGGGATCGCGCACACGCGGTGGGCGACGCATGGCCCGCCGACCGAGCGGAACGCGCATCCGCACCTGAGCACCGACGAGTCGGTGGCCGTGGTGCACAACGGGATCATCGAGAACGCCGACGTGCTGCGGAAGCAGCTCGCGGGGCTGGGGCACACGTTCCGCTCCGACACCGACACGGAGACGATCGCGCACCTCGTGCAGGAGCTCTACGAGACGTCGCTCGAGGAGGCGGTGATCGGCGCGCTGCGGAAGGTCGAGGGGACGTTCGGGATCGCGGTGGTCTCGAGCCGCGACCCGGAGAAGATCGTCGCGGCGCGGAAGGGGAGCCCGCTCCTCATCGGCATCGGGAACGGCGAGTACTTCCTCGCCTCGGACGCGTCCGCGATCCTCGCCCACACGCGCGAGGTGGTCTACCTGGACGATGGCGACCTCGCGGTGCTGACGCCGGACGGCTATCGCGTGATGGACATCAACGCCACGCCGATCCGGCGCTCGGTGGAGCGGATCGAGTGGGACCTCGCGGCGATCGAGCGCGGCGGCTACGACCACTTCATGCTCAAGGAGATCTTCGAGCAGCCGCAGACGGTCGAGAACACCATGCGCGGCCGCCTCATCCAGGAGGACGGGACGTCCAAGCTCGGCGGGATCAACCTCTCGCACGAGCAGCTGATGAACATCGACAACATCGTCATCACCGCCTGCGGCACCAGCTGGCACTCGGCGCTGATCGGCGAGATGATGATCGAGGACTTCGCGCGGATCCCGGTGGAGGTCGAGTACGCGTCGGAGTTCCGCTACCGGAACCCGATCGTCACGCCGCGGACGCTCTGCATCGTGATCTCGCAGTCGGGCGAGACGGCCGACACGCTGGCCGCGATGCGTGAGGCCAAGCGGCGCGGGGCGCGGACGCTGGGCCTCGTGAACGTGGTGGGCTCGACGATCGCCCGCGAGGACGACGGCGGCATCTACCTGCACGCCGGCCCCGAGATCGGCGTCGCGAGCACCAAGGCGTTCACCAGCCAGGTGGTGGCGCTCGCGCTCTTCGCGCTCAAGCTCGCGCGCAAGCGGACGCTCTCGGTGATGCGCGGGCGTGAGGTCGCGCAGGCGCTGGCCGACCTGCCGAAGCAGATCCAGAGCATCCTCGACCGCGCCCCCGAGATCGAGCGGATCGCCGAGCAGTTCAAGGACGCGAAGAACTTCCTGTACCTGGGGCGGGGCTACAACTTCCCGGCGGCGCTCGAGGGGGCGCTCAAGCTGAAGGAGATCAGCTACATCCACGCCGAGGGGTACCCGGCGGCGGAGATGAAGCACGGGCCGATCGCGCTGATCGACGACCAGATGCCGGTGGTGTTCATCGCGCCGCACGACGCCGTGTTCGACAAGATCACGTCGAACATCCAGGAGGTGAAGGCGCGGCACGGCAAGACGATCGTCATCACGAGCCGCCCCGAGCCGGCGCTCGAGGGGCTGATCGACTTCGAGTTCCGCGTGCCGGAGACGATCGACATGCTCACGCCGATCCTCGCGAGCATCCCGCTGCAGCTGCTGGCGTACTACATCGCGGTCAAGCGCGGGTCGAACGTGGACCAGCCGCGGAACCTGGCGAAGTCGGTCACGGTCGAATAGCGCGCGGGCGGCGGGCAGCGCTTCGCGGCCTGGGCGCGCATCCGCGCACCCAGGCCGCGCCGCATCAGGAGGCGGCCGTCGCGGGCGACGGCGCGCCGCCCGTGCGCAGGAACTCGACGAAGTCCTCGGGCAGCCCCGCCGCACGCACCTTCGCGACGGTCGCGTCGATCGCATACGGGAGGCGCACGAACTCCACGTGGACCTCGCCCGCGCCGAGCCCGAGCCGCACGTACCCGGCGCGCCAGTCGCCGTCCTTCGGGCGGCCCACGCTGCCCGTATTGATGAAGTGGATCCCGCCCACCACGCGGTGCCACGGCCTGTGCGTGTGCCCGAACGCGATCACGTCGCCGGCCCTGAGCCCGACCACGGCCGCCATCTTGAGGCAGAAGTCATCCGACCGGTCCGCGGTCCAGTACAGCGTGTTGAGCGTCGGCGTGCCGTGCACGAGCACGAGCCGCGGCCCCGCCGCGTGGCCGCCGAGCGGGCGCAGGTCGAGCGAGAACGGCAGCGCGCCGAGCCAGCGCTTGGTCTCCACCGAGCACGTGCGGCGCGTGAACTCGTAGGAGACGTGCGCGAGCTCCTCCTGGCGCGGCGTCTCGGACTTGCAGCCGCAGTGCTTGTAGTCCGTCGCGACCGTGGAGTCGTAGTTCCCCGCGATGCCGGCGATGCCGCGCGCGCGGAGCCGGTCGACCACGCCGTCGGGATCGGCGGAGTAGCCGACGAGGTCGCCGAGGTGGTAGGCGGCGTCCACGTCGCCGCGGGCGTCGATGTCCGCGAGGACGGCGTCGAGCGCCTCGAGGTTCGCGTGAACGTCGGAGAGGAGGGCGATCCGCATCGGGGAGCGTTGAGAGGGGGCGCGGCGGCGCGCGGCCTCGCGCGCCGCCGACGGGGTCAGGCGATGGAGGCGCGCGCCAACGGGCGCGCCATCACGGTCGCCGAGGCGGGGCAGGCGCTCTGGAACTCCTTCGTCGCGCGCACGTCCTCGGGGACGACGTCGCGCGGGACCTTCGTGAAGCCGAAGCTCGGGAAATAGTGCTCGGCCGTCGTCGTGAGCAGGTAGAGCGCGTGGATCCCCTTGGACTCGGCCTCGGCGATCACGCGCGTGACGAGCTGGCGTCCCACCCCGCGCGAGCGCCACTCATCGCGCACCGCGACCGAGCGGAGCAGGGCGTTGTCGCAGCAGACCTCGAGACCCGCCACGCCCACCAGCGTCCCCGCGTGCTCCGCCACCATGAACGTGGGGAGAGCCTCGGCGACGCCGTCGAGCGGGAGCTCGTAGGCGGTGAGGAGTGCCTCGATCCCGGCGAGGTCGTCGGGGCTGGCGGGGCGCAACGTCGCGCCGGCGGTGGTGGAGGGCATGGGGAGCTCGAGTCTGGGCGTGGAGGAATCTACCGGTCAGGCGCAGCAGTCGTCGGCGCAGCCGCAGGAGCGACTGCCGGCCTGCGCTCCCTTCGTGGCGGCAGGCGCCTTCGCGTGCGCCAGTTCGCGCCGACCCGACCCACCGGTCGTCCCGGCCGCGGCGGTGGCCGCGGTCGTGGCGGCCCGAGACGCCGCGGCGCGGGGCGCCGCAGGGGCATCAGGCCGTCCGCCCGCGACCGCCGGCTTCGTGGCACGCACGAACCCGCTGATGATCCGCCCCTGCACCTCGTCGGCGAGCGCGGCGTCGAGCCCCGTGCCCGCGAGCAGCGCGGCCGCGTCGTCGCGGGTGTAGACCCGCGTGGGCTCGATGCTCGGGTCCTCGAATCCGGCCTCGCGCAGCAGCGCCAGGAACTCCGACTCCTCGAGCGCGCCCGCCACGCACCCGGTCCACATCGGCATGCTCTCGCGCACCGCGGCCGGCAGCCCCTCGCGCACGATGACGTCGCTCACCGCGAAGCGGCCGCCGGGCTTGAGCACGCGGAAGGCCTCGCGCAGCACCTGCCGCTTGTCGCCGGACAGGTTGATCACGCAGTTCGAGATGATGACGTCGACCGTGTTCGACGGGAGCGGGATCGCCTCGATGTGCCCCTTGAGGAACTCCACGTTGGTCGCGCCGGCCTTCGCCTTGTTCTCCATGGCGAGCGCGAGCATCTCGTCGGTCATGTCGAGACCGTAGGCCTTGCCCGTGGGTCCGACGCGCCGGGCGGAGAGGAGCACGTCGATGCCGCCGCCACTGCCGAGGTCGAGGACCACCTCGCCGGCATGGAGCTCGGCGAGCGCCGTGGGGTTGCCGCAGCCGAGGGAGGCGAGGAGCGCCTGCGCGGGGAGCCCAGCCGTCTCGCCGGCGTCGTAGAGGTCCGCCGTGATCGGATCCCACGTCTCGGTCGTGGTGCCGCAGCAACCGCTCGACTCGCCCGCCGGGCTGCAGCAGGTGGCGGTGGCACCACCTTCGGCGACCGCGCGCGCGGTGGCGCCGTAGCGGGCCTGCACGGTGGCGCGGATGTCGTCGAGGGTGGTGGGCATCTTGTCGGGGGTGGTCATCGGGGCCTCCAGAGGGTAAGGTATCAAAAAAAACTGATGCGTGGGGGCGAAAAAAAGGACGTCAGGCGCAGCAGCCGACCGAGCGGATCGGGAGCGCACCCTTCCGCGGCTGCATGGCGACCGCCAGGTCGTGCACCTCGGTGAGCGCCTCGGGGACGATCCGATAGTAGGACCAGCGCCCCTCCTTCCGGTCCGCGACGAGGCCGGCTTCGCGGAGGACCTTGAGATGGAACGAGAGGCGGGACTGTGCCGCGTCGAGCTCGTCCTGCAGCTCGCAGACGCACCGCTCGCCCGCTCGCAGCATCTCGATGATCTCGAGGCGCGTGGCGTCGGAGAGCGCGTGGAACAGCTCCACGGTGCGTTCGGAGGCGACGGCGGGACGGGTGGCGGTGGTCACGGTGCTGAATGTATCAAGAAATATTGGTTTGTCAATGGGTGCGAGCCCGACGGGGGCACTGCACGGACGGACTGCCGTGCGGTGCCAGGCCCGGGCATCTTCCAGCGACCCCTGACCCGACCCACGTGACGCCATCGATGATGCGCGCTGCCATCGCGATTCCCGCCGCCCTGCTCACCCTCCTCGCGCCGCCGTGCACGGTCTCGGCGCAACAGCCCGCGCCGCGCGCCGGCCGGCCGCC
>CAZPJF010000249.1:0-5612 GCA_964586095.1 uncultured Gemmatimonas sp.
GACCGATGAGCCGCACCGTGCCGCGGCCCACCGAGGCCTCGGCCGCCGCGACGCCGCCCTCGAGGTACTCCTGGCCCCACGCCCAGCCGCTGCGCAGCGGGGTCGTGGTGTCGAACCACATCAGCGGCTTGACGCCGCGCGCCAGCGCGTCCGGCGACAGGCGGAAGACCGGGCTGTTGTCGAACATCACGATGGCGCGCTTGCCCATGCCCACCGTCGCGGGCTGCGTGTTGTCCACGGCGACCTCGAGCAGCGAGCCCGGGACGTAGAACTTGGCGCTGCCCAGCTCGCGGTCGGCGCCCTCCGGGGTGCGCTCGACGAGGTGGTTCGTGACCGGCAGGTCGAGGTGCTCGGCGAGGTTGGTCGAGCTCCCGATGGTGATGACCATGCCGCCGTTCTCGACGAACTGCTTGATCGCGGGGATGGTGCGGTCCTGCGTCACGTTGCCGAGCCAGCCGCGGAACTCGGCGGGGATCGCGTCGGCGTTCGGCGCAGCGCCGCCGAACCCGCCGCCGCCCTGGCCCCCGCCCGCGGGGGCGCCCGCGCGGCGCGGCGCCGGGATGGCCCCGTCGACGAACACGAGCGCGTCGTACTTCGCGTTGAGGTTCCCCGCGTCGAGCTCCTGCGGGTACACCACCTTGAAGTCGAACTCGTGCTGCTCGAGCAGCCAGCGCGTCCAGCCGCTCGGCATCGAGCCGCCGTACCGGTCCCAGAGGCCCACGCGCATCGACTTCACCGGCGTGGCGCCGGTCGCGTTGCCGGCGGTGAACGAGAGGCCGAGCTCGCGCGCGGCGCGCTCGACGATCGGGCGGCTCGTGCCATTGTTGGCGATGATCCAGGTGCCGTCCGCCTTGCGCGAGACCGTCGCGCCGGCCTTCAGGAGGCGGTTCACGGCGATGAACGCGTCATTCGTCGCACCCGAGAGGGCCCACGTCGACCCGCTCGCCACGGTACCGGCCGGCGGCCGCACGCGCGTGGTCGGGGCGATCCGCTCGAACGGGCCGTCCACCGCGTCGAGGATGCGGTCGAACTGCACGCCCATCTGCATCGCCAGCGTCCACCCCGCGTTGTCGTACGGCGGCGTGGGCGCGCCGCCGGGCACGCGGAAGTCATTGGGGTGGTCCTGCGGCTCGAACATGTCGAGCACGTGCGCGCCGAACGCCTGGCCGGTCTTCACCACGTACGACCCCGCCGGGTAACGCTTGCCGCCGAGCGAGAAGCCCGCGGTGGCCCGGTGCACGTCGATGCCGGCCTTCTGCAGCGCGACGATGAACCGCACCGCGGTCGGGAAGTCGGCCTGGTCCGACGGGATGACGTACGCGCGCGGATCGCGCTTGGCCGGGTCGTTGAGCGCGGCCATGTACTCCTGCGCCGCGGCCCCGGTGCGCGACTGCCCCGCGCCGGCGAACCCGCCGAGGAACTCCATCGGGTTCGCGCCCGGCTGCTGGTTCCCCATGCGCGCGCGGTTCTCCGCCACGAGGCGGTTCTGCAGCGCCTCGATCTTCTTGGGCCACACGGTCCAGCTGTCTCGGTTGCCCTGCTGGATCCGGTCGTTCCCCATCTTCCAGATGTTGAAGAGGAACTGGTCCTTGTGGCGCGAGACGACGTCGAGGACCGCGTAGTTGGCGGTGACCGAGTAGTCGACCGACTGGCGGAAGTGCCACGGGCCCGGCTTCACCGGGAGCGGCAGGTCGGCGCTGGGCTGCTGCCGGCTCGCGATGAACGGGATCTCCATCGGCGTCGGGCTGCCGATCGTCTCCGTGAGGAGGCCGATCATGTTGTGGAAGTAGACCGTGGTGCGGAGGCCGCCGTTCCACCAGGTGGAGTAGCCCGCGCCCGAGCGCATCACGGTGCCGCCCTTCTCCTCGAGCACGAAGCGGTTGTGCATCGACCCGCCGACGATGTCGAGTCCCGTCTTGATGAGCGGGTGGATGTTGAAGTTCATCGGGTCGCGGAACGGCGGTGCGAACATCACCGTGCCCGCCGGCCCGGTCTGGTGGTGGTTGTACATCACCTGCGGATACCAGACGGTGTACAGCTGCCGGTTCATGTTCTCCGACTCGGGCTGCGCCGCGAGGTAGAAGTCCCGGTTGTTGTCGTGCCCGATGTACTTCTGGTAGAGGCGCGGGATGTTGCTGTACGAGCGCTTCTTCGGGTCGGCCTCGCGCATGTACCAGTCGCTGACGAGCTCCATGCCGTCGGGGTTCGCATGGACCATCACGATGATGAGGTCGTTGCGGAAGCGCGCGGTCTCGGGGTCGTCGCGCGAGACGAGCTGCCAGTTGGTCTCGATGAGCTGCTGCGCACCGAGCACCTCGGTGGCGTGCAGGCCGCCGTCGATCCAGACGATGCCCTTCCCCTCCGCGGCGAGCTGGCGCGCCTGCGCCTCCGTGATCCCCTCGGCGCGCGCGAGCTGCTCGGCGATGCGCCGGTACCGCTCCTTGTTGCGCAGGTTCTCGGGGCTCGAGACGATCGCCATCAGCTGGGGCCGGCCCTCGGCGGTGAGGCCGATGGTGTCGAGCTCCATGCGGTCCGACTCGGCGGCGAGCTTCGCCCAATACTCGGCGAACTTGGTGTAGTCGGGCAGGACGTAGTCGGCGCCGATCTCGTGGCCGAAGAAGTCCTTGGGAGAGGTGAGACGCTGCTGGGCGGCGGCCGGGAGGGCCAGCACGGCCGAGAGCGCCAGCGCGTGACGAACGGTGCGCCAGGACATCGCGGAATGACTCCGGGTTGGAGGGGGTACCTGCGATAGTCTACGCCGGTCCGGCGCGGTCCGCTGGCGGTGGGCGACCCCTGCGCGCGCGGCCCCGCGGCCCCATCTTCCGTGGACCTGTCGGCCCTAACCCGGAGTCGTGCGTGCTGCACCCGTCCCTGCCTTCCCTGCGGACCGCCGTCGTGGCGGCCGCGGTCGTCGCGAGCACCACATTGGGCGCGCCGCTGGGCGCGCAGATCCCCCAGTCCGAGTTCGCCGCGCGGCGCGCGGCCCTCATGCAGGCGCTCGGCGGGACGCCCCTCCTCGTGCTCGGCGCCGGCGAGCCCGTGCCGGACTTCATCCCGTTCCACCAGCACCCGCACCTGCGCTACCTCACCGGGTTCGACGAGCCGGGTGCGGCGCTCCTCCTGCTCCCCTCGGCGACGAGTGCGGCGTCGGCGCCCGGCGGCGAGCCGCGCGCGATCCTGTTCGTGCGCGGCCGCAACGCGGCGCAGGAGGTCTGGACGGGCGCGCGGCTCGGCGTGGAGGGGGTGCGCACGACACTGGGCATGGAGGGGCGCGACGCCGCGAACCTCCGCACCGTGCTCGACTCGGTCCTCGCCACGCAGGCCGCGGTGCACGTCCTCGGCGACATCGGTGGCCGGATGACGGAGCGCTCGCACCACGACCAGTTCGTGGAGTCGCTCTCGCAGGCGCATCCGGCGCTCAAGGTGGACTCGCGCACCGCGGCGCGCGCCCTGGGCACGCTGCGCGGCCGGAAGTCGGCGGCGGAGCTCGAGCGGCTCCGCGTCGCCGCGGAGATCAGCGCCCGCGGGCACCTCGCCGCCTGGCGGCTCGTGCAGCCCGGCATCGCGGAGTTCGAGCTGCAGGCCGCCGCGGAGGGGGCCTGGCGCGCCGAGGGGGCGGATGGCCCGTCGTACGGGTCGATCGTGGGGTCGGGCCCCAACTCGACCACGCTGCACTACAACCGGAACGACCGCGTCGCGCAGGCCGGCGAGGTGATCGTGATGGACATGGCCGCCTACTTCGACGGCTATGCGGCGGACATCACCAGGACGGTGCCGGTGAGCGGCCGCTTCTCGCCGGAGCAGCGTGCCGTCTACCAGGTGGTGCTCGACGCGCACAAGGCGGCCGAGCGGCAGATCCGCGTGGACGGTCCGGCGCGGGCGATGACCGACTCTTCGAACGCGGTGCTCGCCAGGGGGCTCGCGGCGCTCGGGCTGATCGAGGCGCCGGACGCGACCTACGACTGCGGCTCGGCGGAGATGGCGCGGACCTGCAGCCAGCTCTCGCTCTACTACATGCACGGCCTCGGCCACGGCATCGGGCTGCTGGTGCACGACCCCGACCAGTACAGCGGCACCGGGCGCTTCGGCGTGGGGAGCGCGTTCACGATCGAGCCCGGCATCTACGTGCGCGGCGCCCTGCTCGACATCATCCCCGACACCCCGCGGAACCGGCAGCTCAAGGCGCGGATCGGCGACGCGGTGCGGCGGCACGCCAACATCGGCGTGCGCATCGAGGATGACTACCTCGTGACCGACCGCGGGGTGGTGCGGGCATCCGCGGGGGTCCCGCGCGAGATCGACGAGATCGAGCGGCTGCTCGCCCAGCCGCGCGCCCCGCGCGACCCGGCCGTGGCCGAGCGGTACCGGAGGATGAAGACCGGACGGTGAGCCGGGCGCGGGACGCCCGGCCAGGCGTCAGCGCTGCGGGGCGCCCGCGCCGCGGCCACCCCGCAGGATGCCGGCCCGGATGCGCCGTGCCTTCGCGGTCGCGCGCGGATCGGGCGCGAGGTGGCGGTCGATGAGCGTCGTCACCTCGACGGTCACGTCGCGCTTCAGCTGGTTGGTGTTGCGGCGGATCTCGAGCGTCATCACGGCCCCGGGACGCTGCCCCCAGAACTCCCGCCACGCAGTGCCGAAGCCGGGATCGAGCGTGGAGCGCCCGCCGATCGCGGTGATCACGTCGCCGACCTCGAGCCCGGCGCGGGCGGCCGGCCCCGTGGGGTCGAGGGCCTGCACCCGCACGCCCAGCGAGTCGGCGCGCAGCCGCGCGCCGAGCCGCGGCTCGCGCGTCGAGTCGGTGACGATCCGCCACCCGGCGAGCGGGAACCACTCGTCCCACGGGTAGGGGTCGCGCCCGTCGATGTAGCGGCGGTCGAACGCGCCGAACGCCTTGCCCCCGGCGGCCCGCGTCACCGCGTTCCAGAACTCGTCGGCGGTGAAGCCGCGCCCCTGGCGCTGCGGCCCGGTCCAGAGCTCCCGCATGACATCGTCGAGCGAGCGCGCGTCGTCCGACGCGTCACGGATGAGGATGTCGAGCGCCAGCCCGGCGAGCGACCCCTTGTCGTAGTAGAGGTCGGCGGTGCCGTCGGTCATGCCGAGCCAGGCCTGCAGCGACGCGTCCTCGAGCGCGACCGCGGGGACGTTCGCCACATGGTCGGCCTTGCCCAGCGTGGTCGCGAGGAACTCGGCCTCGTCGGTGAGGCCGCTGCGCACGAGCGCGAGGTCGGCGTAGTAGTCGGTGATCCCCTCGCTCATCCAGAGCCACGGCGTCGGCTGGACGCGGTCGTAGCGGTACGGCACGAGGTCGGCGGGGCGCAACCGCTTCACGTTCCAGGCGTGGGCGAGCTCGTGGGCGTGGATCGAGGTCACGAACGGCTCATCGAGGTACTCGGCCCCGACGATCGCGAGCTCGCTCTCGGCGTGCTCGAGCGCGCTCATGCCGCCGTAGCCCGAGTCGACCACCTGCAGCACGGTGTAGCTGCGCCAGGGCACCTCGCCGAACACGGCGGCGAGCGGCGGCACGCTGCGCTGCAGCGCGTCCCACATCCGCGCGCGGCGCTCGCCGGCGAGCGCCCCAGCCGGGGAGGTGGCGAGCCGCATCCAGCGCTCGG
>CAZPJF010000250.1:0-5606 GCA_964586095.1 uncultured Gemmatimonas sp.
ACTGCCGCTGCCGCCGCGCGCTCGCGGCGGTCCGGCAGCGGTTGGCGAGGATCCGGAAGAGCCACGCCCGGAAGCGCTCGCGCGCCTCGTACCGCGGGATCGCGCGGGCCACGCGGAGGAAGGTCTCCTGGACCGCATCCTCCGCATCGGCCGCGTCGCCGAGCATGCGGAACGCGAACCGCCAGCAGTCGTCGTAGCAGCGCGTGATGAGCGTCGAGAGCGCGACCTCGTCTCCCGACGCGGCGCGCGCCGCCAAGGCCTCCTCGCTCGTCACCACCGTTCCAACCCCGCGCGCGCCCGGCGCGTCACATCGGCGCCCCCCGGCACCCGGCCGGGGGTTCGACGCGCGCGGCAGCCCCGCGGGCAGCATGGGACGGTCGGGAGCAAGTTCGCCTCGATGGTGTGGGCGCTCCCCGATGCTACCCGGCCACCGCGCGCACCCCGCCGGCGCCACGTGTGAGGATCGTGTGTCCGCGTCGACGGCAATCGGTTTCCAGACCGCACGCCGGTTCCGGAGCATTCTGGAACGTCCGCGCACGCGGCGCGGCATCCCCGCGCGCCATCCGCGTCCCGCGCACACCATCCCGCCACCCCCCGAGTGCCTCCCATGCCGACTCCGCACCCGCGCAGGACCGCGTCACCGCGGTCGCTCCGCCGTCATCCGTCCGCACTCGTGGTGCGGGGGGCGTTGGCCGCCGTGCTGCTCAGCGCGGCCCTCGCGTCGCCGACCGCCGCGCAGTCCGCGGCGACGGGCATCACGCGCGAGGCGTTCCGTTCGCTGCGCTGGCTCGAGGGGCGTTGGGTGGGCTCCGGCGGCGGATACGCGGCGTTCTACGAGGCGTACGTCTTTCTGAACGACTCCACGATCGAGCAGCGTGAGCACGCCGACTCCACGTTCGGCCCGCCGCGGTCGACGTCGATCATCGCGTGGCGCGATGGCGTGGTGCACAAGGGACGCGCCGGCCGGACCGAATCGCGGCTCGTGCGCATCGCCGGGGACACCGCCCGCTTCGATCCGGTCGCCGCGGGACGCAGCGGCTTCACCTGGCTTCGCGTCAGCGAGGGGCATTGGCGCGCGATCCTCGACGGTCGCCCCTCACCGGTCGTCTACGAGCTCCGTCGCTTCGGCGCGACGGCCGGCGCGGAGCGCGGTGCGTCCTCCGGCGCCGCCCGCGCGGCGGCGCCGGGCGACGACGAGGCGGCGGTCCGGCGCGCCGCGCTCGACTACCTCGAGGGCTTCTACGAGGGCGACAGCACGAAGCACGTGCGCAGCATCCACCCGAGCGTGTACAAGTTCGGGTTCTCCCGCTCCCGCGGCGGTCAGTACCGCGGCTCACAGATGACGTGGCCCGGGTTCCACGAGTACACGCGCGGCGTCCGCGAGCAGGGGCGAGGCGGTCCGCCGGCCAACGCACCCAAGGAGGTGCGCATCTACGAGGTGCTCGACCAGACGGCCTCCGCCAAGGTCACCGCCTGGTGGGGCGTCGACTACCTGCTGCTCGCCAGGTTCGACGGACGCTGGATGATCACCCACGTCCTCTGGCAGTCACCGCCGCCGCCGCCCTGATCGTCCGGCTGGGCGCTGGGGCGGACGTGACCGCCCGACCCGTCGCCGGGTTGGAGGGGCGAACGTTATCACCTTCGCCCGGAGCCCCGCATGATCTCCCCACGAGCCCGAACCCTGATCCTAGCCGCGAGCGCGGCGATCGCCGTCGCATGTGCGGATCGCGCGAGCACGCCGACCGACCCGCTGGCGTACGACATCGGTCCCTCCGCGTCGCGCGACTCGGGATCCGACACGACGTCGCCGCCTGACACGAGCATACCGCCCGACACGACCACGCCGCCTGACACGAGCACACCGCCCGACACGACCACGCCACCCGACACGACCACGCCACCCGACACGACCACGCCACCCGACACGACCACACCACCCGACACGACCACGCGACCCGACACCGCGCGCCCGCCGCACGGCCGCCCACCGCACGGACGTCCACCGCATGGACCCCTGCCGCGTCCGCGACCGCACCGTGCGTGGTGGTGGCCCTGGCGCGGCTAGTCGTCGCGCGCGTCCGTCCTCGCCGCTCCGAGCCGCTCGAACAGCCAGTCGCGCCGTTCCGCTCGGGCGGCCGCCGTCAGGCCATGTCCCGCCTCGTACCAGCGCACCGTCTTCGGTTCGCGGGCCGCCGCGTGCAGCGCCTGCGCATCGTCCGACGTGACGAGCGCATCCGTCCGTCCGTTCTGGAAGAGGATGGGCGTCGGCGCGGCGTCCGCGATGAAGCGGATCGGTTCGATCGGGCGCATCGCCGCGATCCACCGCGCACGCGCCGCCGCGGGGAGCGCGGCGAGCGGTCCGGTCGCGCGGCCTCCCTCGTCGGTGAAGTGCGCCACCAGGCCGCCATCGGGGACGAAGAGCACCACCGCCGCGAGCCGCCGCTCGACGGCGGCGAAGAGCGCCCCCATCGCGCCGCCGTAGCTGCCGCCCACGTACGCGAGCCGCGATGGGTCCACGTCGGGTCGCGTCAGCAGCACGTCGACGGCACGCTGCAGGTCCTGCATCAGCTGCACCTGCTCCGTGCTGTCGCGCGCGGTGAGGTCGGGGAGCCCGCCGCGGCGCACCCACGGCGCGTCGATCGCGATCACCACCGCCCCGCGTTCCGCGAGGGCGAGCCCCTCGGAGGCGATCGCCCCCTCGGCGTTGCCCGGCAGGCCATGCAACACCACCACGCCCGCGTGGGGACCCGTCGCCTTCGGCGCCACGAGCCAGCCGCGAACCGCGCCACCCGCGGGACTGGCGAACGTGACCCGGTGGACCGTGAGCGCCTCTCGCGGCGAGTCCGAGGGCTCGAGCCGCAGGTCGAGTGCGGCGGACCGGTCGTACGCGAATGTCGCGAGTGGTGCGCGCGGCGGCTCTGCCGGCGGCTGCGCCTCGGCGGGTCCGCCGGCGCACGCCGCGGAGACGCAGGCCGCGAGCAGGGCGCGCGCGAGGGGCAGCGCCCGACGCGAGGCGGCATGTGGGAGCATGGTCGACTCCTGGGATCGGGGGACGGTTCGCCGAAGCGTACCCCGCACGGGACGCGGCGGCACCGGGATCCGGGGCGCCTCGCCGGATTCACGCGAGCGCGCGCTGCTCCGAGATCCCGATCAGGTTCCCCTCGGGGTCGCGGCAGAACGCCATCCAGACCTCGTACGTCGGCGCGCGCCCGACGAGGTGCGGCTCATCGTCGAACGGAACGCCGCGCGCCTTGAGGTCGGCATGGGCGCGCACGACGTCGGGCACGTCGAAGTAGAGGATCGAGTTGCGGTGGTCCAGTTCCGCCGAGCTGGGCGGCGAGAGCATGAGGCGCACCCCGCCGGCGTCGAAGAAGGCCAGGCCGTTCATCTCGAACTGCAGCGGCAGCCCGAGCCCGTCCCGGTAGAACGCCACCGCCCGCGCCACGTCGTGCTGCACGAGGGCCACCTGCTGCAGCCTCCCCAGCCGGATCCCGTCCATGCGCCCCTCCCGCCCGAGGGCGGCCGGTGCCGGCGGTCGGCCGGCGTGGGCCTTGCCCGTTGATCAGCGTGCGAAGTCCCGTCCCGCATGACGATCCGACCCGCGAGCGCCGCCGGATCGCCCGGGTCCGGAGCCGTCAGGCCGCGGCGGTCCGGCCGCCCATCTCCGCCAGCAGCCGCACCGCGTCCCCCAGCCGTGCGAACCGCTCGTCGGTGGTGAGCCCCTTCCGGTATCGCGCGAGGATCTGCTGCGCGATCACGGCCACCTTGAACAGCCCGAACGCGTGGTACCAGGCCATCGGCCGCATGGCGCGGCCGCTGCGCTCGAGGTAGCGCGCCCACAGCTCCGCGCGCGTCGGGTTGCCCGGCAGCGCCGTGACGCCGAGCCCGAGCGCCTGGAATGCCGGATCGTCGCCGGCCTCGACCCAATACGCGAGCGACGTCCCCACATCGAGCAGCGGGTCGCCCAGCGTCGCCATCTCCCAGTCGAGCACCGCGAGGATGCGCGCCGGGTCCGCCGGGTCGAGCACGAGGTTGTCGTGCTTGTAGTCGTTGTGCACCAGGCACGCGCCGCTCTCGCCCGGCTGGCGCTCGGCGAGCCATGCGGCGAGCGCCTCCATCGCCGGCACGTCGTCGGTGCGCGCGCGCTGCCACCGCTCGGTCCATCCGGCCACCTGGCGTCCGACGTAGCCCATCGGCCGTCCGAGCCCGCCGATCACCGGATCGCTCGGCGTCGCCCCGTGGATCGCGACCAGCGTGTCCACGAAGGCCGTCGAGAGCCGCCCCAGGAGCTCGGGCGTGAGGACGGACGGGGCCGACGCCCCGCGCAGGATGAGCCCGCGCACGCGCTCCATCACGTAGAACGGCGCCCCGATCACGGCCGCATCCTCGCACACCGCCAGGGCGCGCGGCGCCGGGATCCCGCGCAGCTCGCACACCGAGAGGATCGCCGCCTCGCGCGGCATGTCGTGCGCGCGACCGCCGGGCACCACGCCATGCGGCGGGCGCCGCAGCACCGCCTCGCCATGCGCGCACGACAGCAGGTACGTGAGGTTGGAGAAGCCGCCCGGGAACTGCGACACCTCCCGCACCGGTCCCAGTGCGGGCAGCGCTTCCCGCATCCACGCGCTCAGCGCATCGACCGGGAGCTCCTCGCCATCGCGCACGGGCCGCGCGTCAGTCATCGCGCCCCCGGGCGGGCGACGGCGGAGCGGCCGCGCCCCTGGCGGTGCCGCGCGCGATCATCGGCTCGCCGGCATGCCGGCCCGCTCGAGGATGCGCCGCGCCACCGCCGCCTTGTGCACCTCGTCCGGACCGTCGTAGATCCGCGCGCCCCGCTCGTGCCGGTACCAGTGCGCCAGCGGCGTGTCGTCGGTCATCCCGAGTGCGCCGTGCACCTGTATGGCGCGGTCCAGCACGCGCTGCAGCACGCCCGCCACGTGGAACTTGATGAGCGAGATGCCGTCCCGCGCCGCCGAGGCGCCGTCCCGCTCGATGCGGTGCGCCACGTCGAGCACGAGCAGCCGCGCCGCGTCGATCTCGGCGCGGCTCTCCGCGATCCAGTGCTGCACGACCTGCTGCCGGCCGAGCGGCTCGCCGGGTGCGAGCTCGCGCGTGGCCGCCCGGTGCACCATCAGGCGGAAGGCGCGCTCGCAGATGCCGAGCCAGCGCATGCAGTGGTGGATCCGTCCCGGTCCGAGCCGCTCCTGCGCGAGCGCGAAGCCGCGCCCCTCGGCGCCGAGGCGATCCGCGACCGGCACGCGGACCCCTTCGAGCCGCAACTCGGCGTGGCTCGTGTAGTCGCTCCCGCCCTCGCCCATCACGGGGATGTTGCGCACGAGCGTGACGCCCGGCGCGTCCATCGGCACGATGAACTGGCTCGCGCGCTCGTGCGGCCTCGCCTCGGGGGCCGTCACCGCCATCACGATCATGAACGCCGCGCCGTCCGCCGAGGACGTGAACCACTTGTGCCCGGTGATCACGTACGTCTCGCCGTCCCGGACGGCGCGCGTCTCCATCCAGACGGGGTTCGAGCCGGCGAACGCCGGCTCGGTCATCGCGAAGCAGCTGCGGATCTCGCCGCGCGCCAGCGGCGCGAGCCACCGCTC